>JBCNOJ010000004.1:0-31440 GCA_039593925.1 Acidovorax sp. | reverse complement strand
TCTTCAAAAGCATCCACGGCACGCTCAACCACCTGCTGGTGGGCGAGCACCACCTGTGGTTTGTGCGCTTTGCCGAAGGCAGCTCGCCCAAGGTGGCGCTGGATGCCGAACTGGAGCGCGACCGCGCGCGGCTCGACGCCCGGCTGCGCGAAGGCGCGGCCCGCTGGGCGCCGCTGATCGCCTCGTTCAAGCCAGACCGCTGGGACGGCACTCTCGACTACACCACCATGCGCGGCACGGCGGCATCGCTGCCGTTTGCGGCGACGCTGGCGCATGTGTTCAACCACGGCACACACCACCGGGGCCAGATCACTGCGGCCTTGACCGCGCTGGGCCACCCCAGCCCCGAACTGGACCTTGTCTACCTCCTGCAGAACCCGCCCAAGCCATGAGCAGCCAGAACCTTTCCATCTCCCAGACCGGCGCCGTGGCGCGCATCACGCTCACGCAGCCGGAGATTCGCAACGCGTTCAGCGACGAAGTCATTGCCGAGATCACCGCCGCTTTCATCGATGTTGGTGGGCGTGCCGACGTGCGCGCCGTGGTGCTGGCGGCCGAAGGCCCCGCTTTCTGTGCAGGCGCAAACCTGAACTGGATGCGCCGCATGGCCGACTACACGCGCGATGAAAACATTGCCGACGCGGGCAAGCTGGCCGAGATGCTGCGCGTCATTTATGAATGCCCCAAGCCGACTATCGCCCGCGTGCAGGGCGACGTGTACGCCGGCGGCATGGGCCTGGTGGCCGCGTGCGACATGGCCGTGGCAGTCGACACGGCAGGCTTTTGCCTCAGCGAGGTGAAGCTGGGGCTCATCCCCGCCACCATCAGCCCCTATGTGATCCGTGCCATGGGCGCGCGCGCTGCGCACCGTTACTTCCTCACCGCCGAGCGTTTTGGCGCGGCCGAGGCGCTGCGCATCGGCTTTGTGCATGAGGTGGTGGCTGCCGACCAGCTCGATGCCAAAGTGGACGAACTGCTCAAGGCCCTGACCACCGCCAGCCCCAACGCTGTGCGCGTGTGCAAGAAGCTGGTGATGGATGTGGCAGAGCGGGAGATCAACGCGGGCCTTATCGCCGCCACGGTGCAGGGCATTGCCGACATCCGCGCCAGCGACGAAGGCAAGGAGGGCGTGCAGTCCTTCCTCAACAAGCGCAAGCCCTCCTGGTTGGGCTGATCAGTACGAGCAGGCCATGGACACCCTCTGGTTCAACATCGTGCAGTGGCTCCACACGCTGGGGCTGCATGTGGATGGCGGCACTGCGCGCGCCGTTGGCGACGCGGCGGCTACGGCAACCGCGAAACTCGACATGCCCAGCCTGCTGGCTCTGGCGGCCGCCCTGGGCTGGGCCAGCGGCTTTCGCTTGTATGCCGTGGTTTTCCTGGTGGGAATGATGGGCGTGCTGGGCTGGATGCCATTGCCTCCGGGCTTGGCCGTGCTGCAGAGCCCGCTCGTGCTGATGGTGAGCGGCGTGCTGCTGATGGTGGAGTTTTTTGCCGACAAGGTGCCGTGGGTGGACAGCGCCTGGGATGCCCTGCACGCCTTCATCCGCGTGCCCGCAGGTGCGGCCCTGGCCTTTGGTGTGTTCGGCGCCGACAACGCCACCATGGCCGTGCTGGCGGGACTGCTGGGCGGCTCGCTCTCTGCCACGGCCTTGGCCACCAAGATGACCACCCGCGCTGCCGTGAACACCTCGCCCGAGCCGTTTTCCAACTGGGGCCTGTCGTTCTTTGAAGACGGCCTGGTGGTGGCTGTGGTGTGGCTGGCCACGCAGCACCCCGTGGCGTTTGGCATTGCGCTGGTCGTGATGGTGGTGGTTTCGGTGCTGCTGCTGGTGGTGCTGTTCAAGTTTCTGCGCGCCGTGGTGCGGCGCATGTCTTCTTTCTTTTCTGGTTCTGCCAAGGTGGCTTAGATGTTTACGAAAATTTTGATTGCCAATCGCGGTGAGATCGCGTGCCGAGTGGCCGCCACGGCCAAACGTCTGGGCGTGAAGACTGTCGCCGTGTACTCCGATGCCGACGCCAATGCCAAACATGTGGCCGTGTGCGACGAGGCCGTGCACATCGGCGGCAGCGCGCCCAAGGACAGCTATCTGCGCTGGGAGCGCATCCTCGAGGCTGCCAAGGCCACGGGCGCGCAGGCCATCCACCCCGGCTACGGCTTTCTGTCTGAAAACGAGGACTTCGCACAGGCTTGCGCGGCGGCGGGATTGGTTTTCATTGGCCCACCTGCATCGGCCATCAAGGACATGGGGCTCAAGGCCGAGTCCAAGCAGCTTATGGAAAAGGCCGGTGTGCCGCTGGTGCCCGGCTACCACGGCAGCGACCAAGACCCGGCGCTGCTGCAGCGCGAGGCCGACCGCATCGGCTACCCCGTCCTCATCAAGGCCAGCGCGGGCGGCGGTGGCAAGGGCATGCGCGCGGTGGACAAGGCCGAGGACTTTGCCGCTGCGCTCGAATCGTGCAAGCGCGAGGCGATCAACAGCTTTGGTGACGATGCGGTGCTGGTCGAAAAGTACGTGCAGCGCCCCCGCCACATCGAGATCCAGGTGTTTGGCGACACGCACGGCAACTGCGTGTACCTGTTCGAGCGCGACTGCTCGGTGCAGCGCCGCCACCAGAAGGTGCTGGAAGAAGCACCCGCCCCCGGCATGACGCCTGCACTGCGTGCACAGATGGGCGAGGCTGCTGTGGCCGCCGCCAAGGCCGTGAACTACGTGGGCGCGGGCACGGTGGAGTTCATCGTCGAACAGCCCGGCGGCTACGACGCGCCGGAGCAGATGAAGTTCTACTTCATGGAGATGAACACCCGTCTGCAGGTGGAGCATCCCGTGACTGAGGCCATTACTGGCTTGGACTTGGTGGAGTGGCAACTGCGTGTGGCGTCGGGCGAGCCCTTGCCGCTCCAGCAGCAAGACCTGCGCATCACCGGCCATGCCATCGAGGCGCGCATCTGTGCCGAGAACCCCGACAACAACTTCCTGCCCGCCACGGGCGCGCTCAATGTGTATGCGCTGCCCGAGTGCGTGACGTTCGAGAGGGGCGCGGTCCGCGTGGACTCCGGCGTGCGCCAGGGCGATGCGATCAGCCCGTTCTACGACTCCATGGTGGCCAAGCTCATCGTGCACGGCGATACGCGCGAGCAAGCGCTGGCGCGGCTGGACGAGGCGCTGGCGCAGACCCACATCGTGGGCCTGGCGACCAACGTGCAGTTTTTGCGCCGCGTGGCACGCACCGATGCGTTTGCCAGCGCCAAGCTGGACACGGCGCTGATCCCGCGCGAGCAGGCCGTGTTGTTCCACCAGGAGCCCGTGGGCTTGCCCCTGGCCGCTGCGGCGGCCGTGGCGAAGGCCTTGCTGAATGAGCGCACGAGCGAGGGCGTGGACCCGTTCAGCCGCCGCGACGGCTTTCACACGCATGGAGTGGTGCAGCGTCGGTTTGAATTTGAGTTTGGCGGTGAACATGCCAAGGCGCTGCTGACCTACGAGCGCGGTGGCAGCCTGCATCTGTCGGTGGGCGAGGGCGCCACGCAGGTGGCAGGGCCGCTGGTGTTCAAGGCCATGGCGCAAGGTCTGGAGCTGCAGTTTGCCGGCCAGCGCACGCGCGCTGCTGTCTATGCCCAGGGCGAGGTGGACCACGTCTTCACGCCGCAGGGCGCCACGCAGATCACCGCCATCGACCTGCTGGCGCACGCGGGCGAGACGGCGGCGGAAGGCGGGCGTCTCACGGCGCCCATGCCCGGCAAGGTGGTGTCGTTTGCCGTGAAGGCAGGCGACAAGGTTGCCAAGGGCCAGCCACTGGCCGTGATGGAAGCGATGAAGATGGAGCACACCATCGCCGCGCCCGCCGATGGCGTGGTGCAGGAGCTTCTTTATGCACCCGGCGACCAAGTCACCGAAGGCGCTGAACTACTCAAGCTGGTGGCGGCTGAAAAGGCGTAGTCCCGGTCGGGGCGCCCTGCGCGTGACAGCGCGGGGTGCGCAATGCCGTTACGCTTGGGCGCCATGAAGATCACCTTTTGCTGTATCGACACCAAGGCCGAGCCGTGGCTCCAGGGCCTTTCCGCCGCGCTGCCTGGCGCTGACATTTCCGTGTGGCAACCCGGTGCGCCGCAGGCCGACCATGCCGTTGTGTGGGCGCCGCCCCAGCAGTTCATGGACGAGCAGCCGGGCCTCAAGGCGCTGTTCAACATCGGCGCCGGTGTGGACGCGCTGCTCAAGCTGCGCCTGCCGCCGCAGGCGCTGGTGGTGCGCCTGGACGACGCGGGCATGGCCGTGCAGATGGCCGAATACGTGTGCCACGCGGTCATCCGCCACTTCCGTGAGTTCGACGGCTACGAGGCCGACACGGCCGCAGGGCGCTGGGGCTACCGCAAACCGCGCTTGCGCAGCGACTACCCCATCGGCGTGATGGGCCTGGGTGTGCTGGGTGAGCGCGTGGCGAAGGCACTGGCGCAGTTTGACTTTCCCATCAACGGCTGGAGCCGCAACCCCAAGGCCATCGAGGGGGTGCGCGCTTTTACCGGCGCAGGGCAGTTCAAAGACTTCCTGGCCGCCAGCCGCGTGCTGGTGAACCTGCTACCCCTCACGCCCGACACGGCCGACGTCATCAACAAGGACACGCTCGCCCGCCTGCAGCCCGGCGCCTACGTGATCAACGTGGCGCGCGGTGCGCATCTGGTGGACGAGGATTTGCTCGCCGCCATCGACAGCGGCCATGTGGCGGGCGCCACGCTCGATGTGTTCCGCACGGAGCCACTGCCCGCAGGCCATCCTTTCTGGAGCCATCCACGCATCACCGTCACGCCCCACACCTCCGCGCGCACGTTGCGTGAAGAGAGCATTGCCCAGATCGCGCGCAAGATGGCGGCGCTGGAGCGGGGCGAGGCCGTGGCGGGCGTTGTCAACCCGGCGCGCGGGTATTGAGCGGTATGGTCATTCCGCCTGTCGCTGCACCTCTTTTTTCTTCTTCAGGACCGATTGCCATGAACCCTTCCATTCCTTCCCGTGTGCGGCTCATCGACGTAGGCCCGCGCGACGGCCTGCAAAACGAAAAGACCCCGGTGCCTGCCGCCGTCAAGATCGAGCTGGTGCACCGCCTGCAAAACGCGGGCCTGAAAGAGATCGAGGTCACCAGCTATGTCAGCCCGAAGTGGGTGCCGCAGATGGCGGACAACCACGAGGTGATGGCAGGCATCGCTCGCCAGCCGGGCGTGGCGTACTCCGTGCTCACGCCCAACCTCAAGGGCTACGAAGCGGCAGTGCCCGATCAACCCGATGAGATCGTCGTCTTCGGCTCGGCCAGCGAGGCCTTCAGCCAGCGCAATATCAACTGCAGCATTGCCGAGAGCATCGAGCGTTTTGCGCCCGTGGTGCAGGCCGCACTGGCCGCAGGCATTCGCGTGCGCGGCGCGATGAGCTGCACCGTGGGCTGCCCCTACGAGGGCGAGATCGCACCCGAGCGCGTGGCCTACCTGGCAGGCCTGCTCAAGGGCATTGGCGTGCAGCGTGTGGACGTGGCAGACACCATTGGCGTGGGCACGCCGCGCAAGGTGCAAAAGGCGCTGGAGGCCACGCTGCAGCACTTTGGCATCGACGATGTGTCGGGCCACTTCCACGACACCTACGGCCAGGCGCTGTCGAACACGCTGGCCGCGCTGGAGCTGGGGGTGTGGAACTACCAGTCGTCTGTGGCGGGCCTGGGTGGTTGTCCCTATGCCAAGGGTGCTACGGGCAATGTGGCGACCGAGGACGTGGTCTACATGCTGCAAGGCATGGGTATCGATACGGGCGTTGACCTGGACAAGCTCATCGACGCGGGCGCGTACATCAGCGATTTTCTGGGTCGCAAGCCCAACTCTCGCGCCGCCAATGCGCTACTGACCAAACGCGCTGGGTAATGCCCCGGTGCAGGAGAAAAAACAATGTGTGGAGCTGAACTGAAGAACTTGCCCGAGGGCGTGCAGCGCGTGGCTGCGGCGCTGGAGGCCCTGGGCCACCCCCACCGCCCGCAGATGCTGGACGACGCGGCGCGCACTGCGCAGCAGGCGGCCGATGCGCTGGGCATTGCCGTGGGGCAGATCGCCAAGAGCATCATCTTTCGCCGCAAGAGTGACGATGTGGCCGTGCTGGTGGTCACGTCCGGCGACCGGCGTGTGGACGAAAAAAAGGTGGAAGCCCACGTGGGCGGCAAGATCGGCCGGGCCGATGCCGACTTCGTTAAGAGCCGCACGGGCTTTTCGATTGGCGGAGTGTCGCCCGTGGCCCACGCCACGCCCCCCGTCACGCTGATCGACCAGGACCTGCTGCGCTTTGAAGTCGTATGGGCCGCAGCCGGGCACCCGCATGGCGTGTTCGCACTGCACCCCAATGACCTGCAGCGCCTGACGGGCGCCCCGGTGGTGGATGTGGTTCAAGCACCGGCGGCGACATGAATGCTACCGAATTGCTAGCTACTCGCGCAAGACAGATAAGCGATGCAGGCCATTTTGATCCCAATAATGCGGAGCAGGTGCCGTCGCCGTGCATTTCCGTGTGCCGCTTGTCGTTGGACCGCACCCACTGTGAGGGCTGTTTTCGCACGCTGGACGAGATCCGCGTGTGGTCCCGTGCAGATGGCGAGCAGCGCCGCCACATCTGGGCGCAGTTGATGGTGCGGGCGGGCATTGATCTGCCCGCGTCCGCCAAGAACCCAGAGGGCTGAACCATGAAGCGCATCACGTTCTATCTGGACTTTGTCTCGCCCTACGCCTGGCTCGCGTTTGACCGCCTGCCCGAGGTGCTGGAGGGGCTGAGCTACAGCGTGGCCTATCGGCCGGTGCTGCTCGGGGCTTTGTTGCAGCAGCATGGCAATCCAGGGCCAGCGGGCATTGCGCCCAAGCGCGACTGGACTTACCGCCACGTCACCTGGCTGGGCCATGCGCAGAACACGCCCTTGCAGATGCCCGCAATGCACCCGTTCAACCCATTGCCGCTGCTGCGCCAGGCGTTGGCGTGCAGCGACGACGGCCTCATCAACCGGTTTGTGGCAGGCACCGTGCTGCGGCATGTGTGGCAGGGCGGGCGCGATGCGTTGGACGCGGAGCGCCTTGCCGCACTGGCCGTGGAATTGGCAGAGCAGATTCGCCCCCCACAGGACGGGTCGCCCGATGCACCTAAAACCCTGCTGAGGGCCAACACCGAAGCCGCGCAGGCCGCAGGCGTTTTCGGGGTGCCGACGTTTGAGGTGGACGGCAAGCTTTTCTGGGGGCTGGACGGGTTGCCCATGCTGCGCGCGTACCTCGCAGGCGATGCGTGGTTTGACGGTGCGGGCTGGGATGCGGTCAGCCAGGTTTCATCGGGTTTACCCGGCAAGCGCTGAGTAATTTCCGGATGCTGAAAGGGTTGCTGCGGGTTTCACCTTAAGTTGTCAGAGAGCGGTCAGTTTGGTGAAAGCTCTTGTTGGTTTCGCGTCAGAGCGTGGTCAGTGCCATCTCGAACAATGGGCGCAGCCGCGGAAGCGCGGTCTGAATAACCAACAGGAGACACACACCATGGCAACCGTTCATCCCGCCCCCCGGCCGATGAGCAAAGAGGAGAAGAAGGTCATCTTCGCCTCATCGCTCGGCACCGTATTTGAGTGGTACGACTTTTATCTGTACGGCTCGCTCGCAGCGATCATTGCCAAGCAGTTCTTCAGCGGCCTGGACGCCGGCGCCGCGTTCATCTTTGCGCTGCTGGCTTTTGCAGCGGGCTTCCTGGTTCGGCCGTTCGGCGCCATTGTGTTCGGCCGCCTGGGCGACATGATCGGCCGCAAGTACACGTTCCTGGTCACCATCCTGATCATGGGCATCTCCACGTTCATCGTGGGTATCTTGCCGTCCTACGCCACCATCGGCGTTGCGGCCCCCGTGATCCTGATCGCTCTGCGCATGCTGCAAGGCCTGGCGCTGGGCGGCGAGTACGGCGGCGCGGCCACCTACGTGGCCGAGCACGCGCCGCATGGCAAGCGCGGTGCCTACACCTCCTGGATCCAGACAACAGCCACGCTCGGCCTGTTCCTGAGCTTGTTGGTGATTCTGGGCGTGCGCACTGCAATGGGCGAAGAGGCATTCCAGGACTGGGGCTGGCGCATTCCGTTCCTGGTCTCGATCCTGCTGCTGGGCATTTCGGTCTGGATCCGGCTGTCGCTGTCCGAGTCGCCCGCCTTCCAGAAGATGAAGGCCGAGGGCAAGACCTCCAAGGCGCCTCTGAAGGAATCGTTCGGCCAGTGGAAGAACCTCAAGATCGTGATCCTGGCGCTGATCGGCCTGACCGCCGGCCAGGCTGTGGTCTGGTACTCGGGCCAGTTCTACGCGCTGTTCTTCCTCACGCAGCAACTCAAGGTCGATGCCACCACGGCCAACCTGCTGATCGCTGCCGCGCTGCTGCTGGGCACGCCTTTCTTCGTGGTGTTCGGTTCGCTGTCCGACAAGATTGGCCGCAAGCCCATCATCATGGCGGGCTGCCTGCTGGCTTGCGTCACCTACTTCCCGGTGTTCAAGATGCTGACCGAAGCGTCCAACCCTGACCTTGCCAAGGCCCAGGCTTCGGCAGCCGTCACGGTGGTGGCCGATCCCAAGTCGTGCTCGTTCCAGGGCAACCCTGTGGCGCGTGAGATCGACTTCAAGAGCTCTTGCGACATCGCCAAGCGTTACCTGGTTCAGAACTCGGTGAGCTACGACAACGTTGCAGGCGCCGCCGGCTCTGCCGCTTTGGTCAAGATCGGCGACAAGACCATCGAGGCCCCCACAGGCAATGTGGTGAACCTGAAGTTCGACGCAGCATCGGCCACGGCCATTGCAGCGTTCAAGAAGCAAGTGACCGACGAACTGCGCGCTGCAGGCTACCCCGCCAAGGCCGACCCCGCCAAGATGAACAAGGGCCTGATGGTTGCGCTGCTGTTCTGGCTGGTGTTGCTGGTGACCATGGTGTATGGCCCCATTGCCGCGATGCTGGTGGAAATGTTCCCGACCCGCATCCGCTACACCTCGATGAGCTTGCCCTACCACATCGGTAACGGCTGGTTTGGGGGCCTGCTGCCCACCACGGCGTTTGCTATCGTGGCCAGCACCGGCAACATGTACAACGGCTTGTGGTACCCCATCATCATCGCGGGCATGACCCTGGTGATCGGTACGCTGTTCATCCGCGAAACCAAGGATGTCGACATCTACGCCGACGACTGATCTTTGCGCTTGTCTGTAAAGAGCAGCAAGGCCCGCCCCGGTGGGCGGGCCTTGTGGGTGTTTCACTGCAGTAGACCTTCTCAATGTTTTTTTGGGCTTTGCCCAAGAGCGCATCGAAAAGACTCCAGGGGGCCTCACGCGCCGCTATGGCTCGGAGAGGCCCTTTCGCCATGGGCTTGCCGTTCCGCTTTCCATTCCATCCACTTTTCAATTACCCAATCCAAGGAGATATCTGCATGTGGAAGATCGTTGTCGGTTTCATTGTTTTCGCTGCCATTTCGCTGTTCGTCATCATGAAAGCCGGCGACAAGATCGACATGGGCGGTGAGCAGCACACCGGAGACATTGGCGGCCATGCACCGACTGCGCCCGCGTCGGCGCCTGCCTCCGCTGCCAGCTCAGCGCAGTAAACCGGCTGAGCCCCGAAGCCAGGCAGCACGTTGCGCTTCTCCGTTGCGCGATCGCTGGCCGAGCAGGGCAAAGCGACCATGGCGCTGCGCCAAAGAAAAAGCCCGCTGCAAACACAGCGGGCTTTTTCATGGGCAGTTGTAGGAGCCCTTGCAGGGCTCCCGTTCAGCGCCGAAAGCGGCCGTCCGGACCGATGATGGACAGGTCTGAAAAATCCAGCCCGGTGTGGTCCGTGCTGCTGTAAGACAGTTCCAGCCCGCCCAGGTCCAGCTTACGGATGCTTTCCAGCGCTGCGTGCAGCCGTGCCCGGTCTGGCTTGGGGCCTGCGCGCCGAATACCTTCCACCAGCACCTTCGCGCTCACAAAGCCCTCCACCATGGCGGGCGTGAGGTCGCCCACATTGGCGGCCTTGGCCAGGTCAAGCGCTTCCTTGATGAGCGGATAGCTGAGGGAGCGTTCGGAAGGGAACACCTGTGTGACAACCACACCGCGCGCCTGGTCGCCCAGGGCCTTCACGAACCCGCCCGAGGCATTGTTCGACAACGTCACGATCTGCCCGGTCACTCCAGCCGCGCGCAAGGCCTTGATCCCATCGACCACGGCCGCGCCGGTGCCGATGAAGATCACGGCCTGGGGCTGCTTGCCCGCGACGCGTGGCGCGATTGCGCTGTAGTCGGGTTTGGCGCGGTCGAACTTCTCGATGAACAGCGCCTCGATCTGGTTGGCCTTGAAGCCCGAGACGGCTCCTGCGAGGCCGTCGGCGCCAAAGGTGTCGTCCACGTGCACCACACCGATGCGCGTGATGCCCAGGGTGTTCAGGTGGGAGATGGCTTTTTCCACCTCGCGCTGGTAGGTGGCGCGCACGTTGAAGATGTATTTGGGCACGGGCTGGTGCAGCACCATGGCGCCGGTAGAGGGTCCCACCAGCGCTACGCCGTGCTCTTCCAGCAAGGGCACGATGCCTTGCGTGTGTGGCGTGCCGCGCGTCATGAACATGCCAATCACCCCCCGCTGCTCAATGAGGGTTCGGGTGTTTTCCAGCGTGAGCTTGGGATCGAACTTGTCGTCCAGCGAAATCACCTCCACCTTCTGGCCCGCCACGCCGCCTTTGGCGTTGACGTTGTCGATGTACAGCGCCGCTCCGCGCATCGATTCAGCCACCGTGGCCGCCGCAGAGCCGGTGATGCCCACGGTCTGCCCAATCAGAACCTGGGCCTGCGCCAAGCCGGTGAGATAAACCGCCAGCGCAGCGCCTGTGCGCAACCAATGCCTGAGTCCCATAGCCGTTGCCTTGTTGGTGAAAGGGGCTTGAATATAGATACAACCAGTGGCGGAGAAACCGTAGAAACACGTAGGCCCGGATGAACCGGGCCTGTTCACGCAACAAATCGCAGAGGGTGCGTATTCAGCGGCGGAATTTCCCGTCGGTGCCGATGATGGACAGATCGGCGAAGTCCAGGCCCGTATGGTCATCGGGGCCGTAGTTCACCTCCAGGCCGCCCAGGTCAAACTTCTTGATGCTTTCCAGCGCCGCATGGATCTTGTCGCGGCTGGGCTTGGCGCCGGCGCGCCGCAGGCCTTCCACCAGCACCTTGGCTGCTGCAAAGCCCTCCAGCATGGCCGGGCTGATTTCGTTCACACCCTTGGCTCTGGCCAGTTCCTGGGCTTCCTTCACCATGGGGTAGGTCACGGCGCGTTCATTGGGATAGACCTGCGTCACGATCACGCCGCGTGCGTTGGTGCCCAGGCTCTTGATGAAGCCCCCCGAGGCGTTGTTGGACAGCGTCACGATCTGCGCGCCCGAACCCACCGCGCGGAAGGCGTTGCCAGCGTCTACCACGGCCGTGCCCGATGCCACCATCAGAATGGCCTGGGCGTCGGCCTTGGCGATCTTGGCTGCTATGGGGGCAAAGTCGGGCTTGGCGCGGTCAAATTTTTCAAGCACCACGGGGGTGAGGTTGCTGGCGGCCAGCCCTTTCTGTGCGCCGGCCACGCCGTCCGCGCCAAAGGTGTCGTCCGCATACACCAGCGCGATGCGCGTGATGCCCATCGAGGCCAAGTGGGTCATGGCTTTTTCGGCCTCGCGCTGGTAGGTGGCGCGCACGTTGAAGATGTACTTGCGCACTGGCTGGTGCAGCACCATCGCGCCGGTGGAAGGGCCCACCAGGGCCACCCCGTGTTTTTCCAGGTGCGGAATGATGGCTTCGGTGTGGGGCGTGCCACGCGTGAGGAACAGTGCGGACACGTTGTTCTCTTCAATCAGCTTGCGCGCGTTCTCGCCAGCGATCTTGGGGTCGAACTTGTCGTCCAGCGAAATCAGTTCAATCTTCTGGCCGTTGACCCCGCCTTTGGCATTGATTGAGTCAATGTACAGAAGAGCGCCGTCGGTGGTCTCCTTCACCCCGGCGGCCACCTGGCCCGAAAACCCGGCGGTCTGCCCGATCTGGATCTGCGCCTGGGCGGCGGCCGTCAGGGACATGCTCAGGGCAATGCCCACCCACCACGCGTGCCAATGTCTCATGACTGTCTCCTTATATGTATCTTTTTGAAAGCTCGAAAGGCCAGTCTAAACCGATGTTTCGCGACCCTTTAAAGGGTTTCTTCCGACAAAAACGTGCTTCTATGTAACACCGGAGTTGGCGGGATGGGCAATGTATTGCTGCCATACGTTGTCAGTAGCGCGTCTCTAGAATGTTCCGCCTTACCCCAGAAAGACCGCCTCCATGACGCAGGGACAGATCCGTATCCGCGGCGCACGCCAGCACAACCTCAAGAACCTGGACCTGGATATCCGCACCGGCGAGCTCACGGTGGTCACCGGCCCCAGCGGCTCCGGCAAATCCAGCTTGGTGTTCGACACCCTGTACGCCGAAGGCCAGCGCCGCTATGTGGAGACCTTCAGCGCCTACGCGCGCCAGTTCCTCGACCGCATGGACAAGCCGGCCGTGGACAAGGTGGAGGGCGTGCCACCCGCCATCGCCATCGACCAGACCAACCCGGTGCGCTCCAGCCGCTCCACCGTGGGCACGATGACGGAGCTGAACGACCATCTGAAGCTGCTGTTCGCCCGCGCAGGCCAGCTCTTCGACAAGCAAACTGCGCAGCCCGTGCGCCACGACTCGCCAGAAACCATTTATGCCGAGCTGCAGCGGCGCAGTGCCGAGGCGGGTGACCCGCGCATCGTGCTGACCTTCCCGGTCGAACTGCCCGGCGGCACGTCGGCCGAGCAGGTGGAGCAATGGCTGTCAGCCAGCGGCTTCACCAAGGTGCAGGCCGAGCGCGAGGTGGCCACGCCCACCGGGCCGCGCAAGGTGCTGGATGTGGTGGCGGACCGGTTCCGCCTGGGCAACGCCGAAAAGGCACGTGTGATCGAGGCCATTGAGGTGGCGCTCAAGCGTGGTACGGGGCGCTTGAACGTGTACCGCCTTGTGGATGAGGGTGATCCAGAGTTGTGGCGGTTTTCCACAGGCCTGCACTGCCCCGACAGCGACCTGCGCTACAGCGACCCCATTCCGTCGATGTTCTCGTTCAACTCCGCCGTGGGCGCGTGCGAGAGCTGCCGGGGCTTCGGCCGTGTGATCGGCGTGGACTATGGCCTGGTCATCCCCAACGACAAGCTCACTCTGCGCGCGGGCGCCATCAAGACCATCCAGACCCCAGCGTGGAAAGAGGCGCAGGACGACCTCATGCGCCACGCCGAGGCCGCGGGCATCCCGCGCGACACGCCCTGGAACAAGCTCACCGACGACCAGAAGAAATGGGTGATCAACGGCGCGCCCGGCTACAAGGACGGCCAATGGAGCAAGCAGTGGTACGGCATCAAGCGCTTCTTCGAATACCTGGAGAGCAAGGCCTACAAGATGCACATCCGGGTGCTGCTGTCCAAATACCGCAGCTACACGCCGTGCCCCACCTGCGCGGGTGCGCGCCTCAAGACCGAGAGCCTGCTTTGGCGTGTGGGCAGCAAGGACGATGCGGACGCTGTCATCGACCCTGCGCGCCGGTTCATGCCAGAAGGCGTGCAGTGGTCGCGCGCGCAGCTTGAGGCGCTGCCGGGCCTGTGCCTGCACGACCTGATGCTGCTGCCCATTGACCGGCTGCGCCGCTTCTTTGATCGCATGGAGCTGCCCGCGGGTGATGCCGCAGCCGGCGGCGACGCGCAGGCCCTCAAGCTGCTGCATGAAGAGATCACCACGCGCCTCAAATACCTGTGCGACGTGGGCATCGGCTACCTCACGCTGGACCGGCAAAGCCGGACATTGAGCGGCGGAGAGGTGCAGCGCATCAACCTGACCACGGCCCTGGGCACCAGCCTGGTCAACACGCTGTTTGTGCTGGACGAGCCCAGCATTGGCCTGCACCCGCGCGACATGCATCGCATCACCGAGGCCATGCTGCGCCTGCGCGATGCGGGCAACACGCTGGTGGTGGTGGAGCACGACCCGGCCGTGATGATCGCGGCCGACCGGATGATCGACATGGGCCCGGGGCCTGGCAGCCTGGGCGGGCAGATCGTGTTCGACGGCACCACAGCCGACCTGCGCCAGGCCGACACGCTCACCGGCGCCTACCTGGGTGGCCGCAAGCACGTGGGCTTCGGCTTCAAGCGCATGGTGACGGAGTCGACGCCGCGCCTCATCCTCGAAGGCGCGCGCGAGCACAACCTGCAGAACGTGTCTGTGGAGTTTCCGCTTCAGCGCCTGGTCACCGTGACGGGCGTCAGCGGCTCGGGCAAGTCGAGCCTGATCCAGGACGTGCTGGCCCCCGCGCTGCTGCGCCACTTCGGCAAGGCCACGGACGCACCCGGCGCGCACGACCGCATGCTGGGAGCCGATCATTTGTCGGACGTTGTGTTTGTCGACCAGTCGCCGATTGGCAAGACGGCCCGCTCCAATCCCGTGAGCTACGTGGGCGCATGGGACAGCATCCGCGAGCTGTTTGCTGTGGCGCCACTATCCAAGCAGCGCAGCTATACCGCCGCCAAGTTCAGCTTCAACAGCGGCGACGGGCGTTGCCCCACCTGCGGCGGCTCGGGCTTTGAGCATGTGGAGATGCAGTTCCTGTCGGACGTGTACCTGCGCTGCCCCGATTGCGATGGCAAACGCTACCGGCCCGAGATTCTGGAGATCACCATCGAGCGCGGCGGCAAATCGCTGAATGTGGCGGATGTACTGGCGCTGACCGTGGCCGAAGCTGCGGCCGTCTTTGCGAACGACCGCGACGTGATCCGCGCGCTGCAGCCCATCGTGGACGTGGGGCTCGAATACGTCGCGCTGGGCCAGCCGGTGCCCACCTTGTCGGGCGGCGAAGCGCAGCGCCTCAAGCTCGCTGGCTTTCTGGCCGAGGCTGCGCGCGTGCAAAGCAAGTCCCGCCAGGCCGTCGCGCGCAAGGGCACCCTGTTCCTGTTTGACGAGCCCACCACCGGCCTGCACTTCGACGACATCGCCAAGCTCATGCGCGCGCTGCGCAAGCTGATTGACGCGGGGCACTCGCTCATCGTCATCGAGCACAACCTGGACGTGATCCGCGCGAGCGATTGGCTCATTGACCTGGGGCCGGAGGGCGGCTACGCCGGCGGGCTGATCGTGGCCGAGGGCACGCCCGAGGACGTGCGCCAGCACGCGACCTCGCACACTGGCCAGGCACTGCGCGACTACGAGCTCACGTTGGGCGCGGGCGGTCACTCGGTGCACGAAAAAGCGGCAATGCTACGAAAAGTGGAGCTGTCTGCGCATGCTGGACAAGCGCTAGAGGCCAAAAATGCCATTGAAATTGTCAACGCCAAAGAACACAACCTCAAGAACCTGAGCGTGGACATTCCGCGTGGCAAGTTCAACGTTGTCACAGGTGTAAGTGGCTCCGGCAAGTCCACGCTCGCGTTCGACATCCTGTTCAACGAAGGGCAGCGCCGTTATCTCGAATCGCTCAATGCCTATGCGCGCTCCATCGTGCAACCTGCGGGCCGGCCCGAGGTGGATGCGGTGTACGGCATTCCGCCCACCGTGGCCATCGAGCAGCGCCTGTCGCGCGGCGGGCGCAAGTCCACCGTGGGCACCACCACCGAGGTGTGGCACTTTCTGCGGTTGCTGTACGTGAAGCTCGGCACGCAGCACTGCATCCACGACGGCGCCGCCGTGCAGCCGCAGACGCCCGAGAGCATCGCCGCGCAGCTGCTCACGCAGTTCCGTGGCCAGCACATCGGCCTGCTCGCGCCGTTGGTGATGAACCGCAAGGGCGTCTACACCGAGCTGGCCGACTGGGCCCGCCCACGTGGCTACACCCACCTGCGGGTGGACGGCAACTTCCTGCCCACCACGAAATTCCCGCGCATCGACCGCTTCAAGGAACACACTATCGAGCTGCCCGTGGCCAGCCTCGACGTGTCGCCCGCGAACGAGGCCGCGCTGCGCACGGCGCTGGCCGACGCGCTCACCCATGGCAAGGGCGTGGTGCACGTGCTTAGCAGCATCGGCACGCTGGCGGCCGCCATGGAAAGCGGTGCACCCACCGCCGGCATTGGCCACTTGCACGCGTATTCGACCAAGCGTGCCTGCCCGGTCTGCGCCACGAGTTATGCCGAACTGGACCCGCGCCTTTTCAGCTACAACAGCAAACACGGCTGGTGCCCCGACTGCGTGGGCACGGGTGTCAAGCTCACCAAAGACCAGCGCAAGGTGTTTGACGACTCCGTGCAGGACGACAAGGAAAAAGGCCGCGAGCAGACCTTTGCCGAACCTGAGGTGGAAGACCTGGCCGACACGGTCTGCCCCACCTGCCATGGCACCCGCCTGAATGCCACGGCACGTGCCGTGAAGTTTGCGGGCGTGGGCATCACCGATATCGCCGCGCTGTCGGTCACGGATGTGCGCCGGTGGGTGGAAACCCTGCGCGGAGCGGACGGCATGCCCCAGCGCATGACTCAACGTGAAAGCGACATCGCCCGCGACCTGGTGCCCGAGATCCAGAGCCGCCTCGAATTTCTGGAAGAAGTGGGCCTCGGTTACCTCACACTCGACCGCGGTGCGCCCACCCTGAGCGGTGGCGAGGCCCAGCGCATCCGCCTGGCTGCGCAGCTGGGCAGCAACTTGCAAGGCGTGTGCTATGTGCTGGATGAGCCGACCATCGGCCTGCATGCGCGCGACAACCAGATCCTGCTCAACGCCCTGCACAAGCTGGGCGACAAGGGCAACACGCTGGTGGTGGTGGAGCACGACGAAGACACCATCCGCCGCGCCGACCACATCATCGACATCGGCCCGAGCGCGGGTAAGCGCGGCGGGCGCCTGGTTGCGCAGGGTTCGGTGAGCGACCTCACGGCCGCAGAAGATTCGCAAACCGGCCGCTACCTGTTGCACGCGATGAAGCACCCGCTGCAACTGCGCCGCAGCATGGTGGCGGGCGAGGTGAGCGCCGAGGCCACAGCCGCCTTCGCGCAGGCAGAGGCGGCAGCGCCCACCGGCCGCCAAAGCGCCGCTGTGAAGAAGCGCGCCGCCCAAGCCGCCGCGCTGGCGGCCGATGCACTCACCGAGGCCAAGGAACGCGCCGCCATGCGCTGGCTGACGGTGCATGGCGCGCAGTTGCACAACCTGCAGAACGTGACGGCCACCGTACCGCTGCACCGCCTGGTGGCGGTGACGGGCGTCAGCGGCTCGGGCAAGTCCACGCTGGCGCGCGATGTTCTGCTGGCCAATGTGCAGGCCTGGGTGCAGCAGCGCAGTACCAAGGCGGGGCGCGATGCGATGGACGCAGGCAAGGCGCCGCCCCTGATGGGTTGCACGGGTTTGTCGGGCTTCGAAAGCATCGACCGCGTGCTCGAAGTGGACCAGACACCCATCGGCAAAACGCCACGCAGCTGCCCGGCCACCTACATCGGCTTTTGGGACACCATCCGCAAGCTGTTTGCCGAGACGCTGGAGGCCAAGGCACGCGGCTACGCGGCCGGGCGCTTTTCCTTCAACACCGGCGAAGGCCGCTGCCCCAGCTGCGAAGGCGCGGGCGTGCGCACCATTGAGATGAGCTTTCTGCCCGATGTGAAAGTGCCCTGCGAGACCTGCCACGGCGCGCGTTTCAATCCCGAAACGCTGGCCGTGACCTGGCGCGGCAAGAGCATTGGCGATGTGCTGCAGATGGAGGTGGACGAGGCCGTGGATTTCTTCGCCACCATGCCCAGCATCGCGCACCCGCTGCAGCTGCTGAAGGACGTGGGCCTGGGCTACCTCACGCTGGGCCAGCCGTCGCCTACGCTGTCCGGTGGCGAGGCGCAGCGCATCAAGTTGGTGACCGAGCTGACCAAGGTGCGCGACGAGGTGGGCCGGCGCGGGCAGAAAGCACCTCACACGCTGTATGTGCTGGACGAGCCCACGGTGGGCCTGCACATGGCGGACGTGGACAAGCTCATCCGCGTGCTGCACCGCCTGGTCGATGGCGGCCACAGCGTGATCGTGATCGAGCACGACCTCGACGTGATTGCTGAGGCCGACTGGATCATCGATCTGGGGCCCGAGGGGGGTAAAGAGGGCGGCCGCATCGTGGCCGCGGCGACGCCCGAACAAGTGGTGCAGCAGGGCACACACACCGGGCGGGCGCTGGCGCCGGTGCTTGCGCGCTGAAGGTGTCATGCTGGTGGTGTGTGCGCCACCAGCGCGTAGGACGCGTACAGCGATGCCGGGTGATGTCCTACGAACTCGGCGGAACATGGCGCACGTGACGTACGGGGACGGGTTTTTAGGATGCAGTCCAGGGAGCAGCGCTTGGGGCGCAACCCCCTGCATCTGCATACAACCCTCTCTACGGACGCCTAACACCATGACATCACTCTTCAAAACCTGCGCGGCCCTGGCGGCCACTTCTGTCCTCTTGGTCGCCTGCGGCGGCGGCAATGACGATGACCCAACACCCAGCAATGAGCCAGGCGTGCTGACAGTGAGCAATGCCACTGCGTCAGACCTGAACGGCGTGTATGGCAACGGCGCGCTGAACCTGACCGACGTTGACAAGCGCAATCCGATTGGCTCTGTGCCAGAGCTTTGCTCCTTCAAATTTGATGGCGCTAACAAGGTCGGGTCTTCGGCGACGGCTTTTGGCGACATCCGCTACCGCCCCGATGCCACCAGCCTCCATCAGGTGTTCCTCACGTTCGACGGCAAGGAATACGGCAGCGACCAGCCGACCGACACGGTGGTGTCGCGCGAAAGCGATCAGGTTCGCTTCACCGGAAAAACCCTGTTTGCCAGCGATGGCTCTGGCGCCACCTTGCGTGTTTCGGGCGTGGTTCCCATGCGCCCCAATCGCCCCTCGGGTTGCTAACCGCAATTTGCCGAGCCTGTCTTAACGATGATTTCCTGATCCCCCTCGGATCCCTCCCCGCCGGTCTGCATACGACTGGCTTCGGCCTCCATCGCCTGGGCGATGCGGGGCCTTCTTTGTTGGCGGGTTACTCGGCAAACGGCTGAGAATGCAAAGTCAGAATCTTTCGCGGTAATGGCGGCGTGCGGGGCGCGTTCACGCGGTTGAACTGGTGGTGTGGGTGTTGGCGTAGCATCCGTGCCAATGGCAGGCTGCATTGCTTGCCCAAGCCCAACAAATTCTGCATCACCTTGCCGCTGCTGCACCCCTCCGATCCCGACAGCCCTCACACACCGGTGGTGTGGCTGCAGTCCGGCGCGCCTGCCAAGCCCCCGGAAGGCGCACCCTGCAACGGCTGCGGCCTGTGCTGTTTGGCAGAGCCCTGTCCGTTGGGCATGGTGGTGTCGCTGCGGCGAAAGGGGCCCTGCAAGGCTTTGAAATGGAGCGACGTTGACCAACGCTACTGGTGTGGCATGGTGTCGGACCCTGGCGGCGTGACCGGCTTGGCCTGGCCTCCCGCAGTGCGGGCCGTGGCTGCACTGGCCCGGCGCTGGATCGCTTCGGGGGCGGGCTGCGATGCGCAGTTAACCTCCCAGGTGGCAACCCATCCATCCTCGCACCAGCCACCATCGCCCTTGCCGTGACATGACCCGCCTCGACGACACTGACCGCGAAATCATCAGCATCCTGCGCGCCGATGCGCGTACACCCGTGGCCACGCTGGCCCAAAAGCTGCGTGTGTCCCGCGGAACGGTGCAAAACCGCCTGCAGAAGATGGAGGAGGCCGGGGTCATCGTGGGCTACACCGTGCGCCTGCGGCCCGACTCGGAGCCACAACGCATCCGCGCCTGGATGAGCATCGCCGTAGAAGGCAATGCTGCGCCCGAGGTCATTCGCGCGCTGCGGGGCGAGCCCATGGTGGGCACCCTGCACACCACCAACGGCCGCTGGGACATCGTGGCCGAGGTGCGCGCGGAAAGCCTTGAGGCCTTCGACGCTGCGCTCACCCGCATTCGGCTCACGCCGGGCATTGCCAACACGGAAACCAGCATTCTGTTGTCTACCTACAAAGCGTGACGTTTCCAGCGGCGCTGCACCGTTTTCCTCATTCGTCGGCGATGTCTGTGTTCGCAAGCCTCGTGTCGAACGGGTTGAGGGGGCGCCCATGTACGCATCCAGCCAGGTAGGGCTCATGCACTGAGCCACGGGGAACCTGCCTCCACTCCATATCGGAAGCAGCTTCTCAGGGTTTGCTTGGCGCCTTCGCGACACCGGCTAGGGGGTTTCCTGCATGCCTTGCAAGCGATGCTGCAGTCCAATGGAGCGATATTTGTCTGTCGCTTTTGAGGAGCCCTGCATGCAACGTCGCCACGTCCTTCAATGGGGAGCCGCCAGCCTGGCTGCGCCTACTTTCATGGCCCAGGCCCAAAGCTTCCCCAACAAGCCCATCAAACTCGTCATCGCCTTCCCCGCAGGGGGGCCCACCGACATCACCATGCGAGCGCTCGCCGACAACGCCAGCAAAATCCTGGGTCAGCCTGTCATCGTGGACAACAAACCCGGCGCTGGCGGCACCTTGCCCGCACAAGCCTTGCAGACCGCCGCAGCTGACGGTTATACGGTGGCGCAGATCCCGCTGGGCGTGTTCCGCCTGCCCTACACCACCAAAATCAACTGGGACCCGGTCAAGGACATCAGCTACGTGCTCAACGTGACGGGTTATGCGTTTGGCCTGGTTGTGCCTGCCGACTCGCCACTCAAAACCTGGACCCATTTCGTGGCCTGGGCCAAGGCCAACCCCGGCAAGCTGAGCTACGGCTCCACCGGCACCATGACCAGCCCGCACCTCACCATGGAGCTGATCGCCCAGCAACTGGGCATCGAGCTGCTGCACGTGCCCTACAAAGGCAGCGCCGACCTCATGCAGTCCATTTTGGGGGGACAGATCATGGCAGCGGCAGACTCCACGGGCTTTGCGCCGCAGGTCGAGGCCGGCAAGCTGCGCGTGTTGAACACCTGGGGCGCAGAGCGCCTGGCCAAATTCCCCGATGCGCCCACGCTCAAGGAGCTGGGTCTGAACCTAGTGCAGAACTCGCCGTTCGGCATCGGCGCGCCCAAGGGCACGCCCGATGCCGTGGTCAAGCGCCTGCACGATGCTTTCAAGCAGGCCATGGAGCAAGACAGCTACAAAACAGCCCTCGCTCGTTACGACATGGTGCCCATGTACATGAGCACCGCGGCGTACCAAAAGTTTGCGCAAGACACCTTCTCGCAGGAGAAGGCGCTGGTGGAGAAGTTGGGGTTGGCTAAGCCGCAGTGATGCGGCGGCTTTGTGAGGATAGGCTTTTGTGGTGTGCTATCTAATAGATAGCTTCTAGCGCTTATGCAGTAAGCGCTAGCAGCCCCTTTTGCCTAAAATTTGATGGGCTACTTCCGCAAACCCTGCGCCACGCTCCCCTGCTGTCACGTAGCGCGGTAGGTGCGCAAGCTGCGGCACAAAACGCGCGATGTTGGCCACGCCCACACTGTGCGGGAAGTGCTCGAACATGAGCTGGTCGTTAGTCGAATCGCCCACGTACACCCAGCGGTCGATCTCAGCATCCAGGCCCCGCCCGAACAACTCGCGCACGATCCACCGCGCGCCTTCAAGCTTGTTGTGTGTGCCATACCAGCCGTTGATGTGGATGCTGCTCACCGTGGCATTCATGCCAGCCGTTTTCATGATCTGCACGGCATCGTCGATCGCGCTTCGCGGCAGGTGGGTGAACTCGCTGTGGTCGATGGCGATGTCCGTCTCGCGGCCCGGTGAATCGGTGGCGCGGCGGGCGCCCGGCACCTCACGCTCGATCTGGGCCAGCACCTCCTGCATGCGTGCAAAGTTGGTGGCGCGCGTGGCAGCATCCTGCTGGTAGCGCTTGACCAGCGTGCCGTCTACCTGGCGAATCAGGGCCACCGCACCGTTTTCGGCCACGATGGCGTCCACGGGCCAAGAGAGTGCGAAAGGTTCGCTCCAGCCAACAGGGCGGCCGGTGATGGGAACCACATGCAGCCCTTGCGCTTTCAGACCGGTCAGGGCCTGCAGCGCATCTGCGGTGATGGCTCCGTCGGTGGTCAAGGTGTCGTCGATGTCGGTCAGCACCCCACGCAGGCCGGGCTGGGTATCGTTACCGCGCCATTGGTTCCAGGGCTGCATGGAAAGGCGCGCAGTTGTGGCGGCACTGGCAGTGGTCATTGCTTGGCAAACTCGATGATGGCGCGGTAGAACTTATCGGAGCCGTCCTTGGAGTTGTCTGGACTCAGCTCCATCCGGTTCACGCCGTGTTCCGCGCCGCCTTTGAAACGATCCGGAATGACGGAAAAATAGTACGGGCTGATGAAGCGCGCTCCGGCGTCATAGTGCGACTGCATGGCAGCGACATGCGCACCGTCGCGTTTCCACTGCTGGGGGTTGAACTCTGGCGCTCCGTAGTCGCTGATCTTGTTGCGGGCGATGAAGCTGCGCATCCAGGCGCTGTCGGTGGAACCACCGTACATGTTCAGGCCGTGCTTCCAGGGGGCACTGCCTTCGAGGGTCTGATCGGCGGCAAACAGCTGCGGGTTCCACGACGAATTGACGCGGGGGACGATCTGGTGGGAATAAAGCTTGTCTGCGGGCAGGCCGCTTTGAAGGGCGCGTTCGTAAAACGCTTTGAGAAAGCCGTACACCTGTGACTCTCGGTACTGGTTCCAGTCCCGGGCCAGGGGGTTGTAGTACACATCCTGCAGCGTACGTGGCATGTCGAGCCATGTGCGCACGCCGGGCAGGCGCTTGATGTCCTGCAGTCCCTTCAACGCGGAGAAACGCACGGCATTCACGCGGCCCTGATCGCGTGGGACCACAGCGAACTCCACTTCGCCCAACTTGTGGCGCGTGCCTGCGCGGGTATGTGCTACCACTTGCGCGAGGTGGCGGCCCGGTGCCAGGGCGCTGTAGTCGAAGTCCACCCGGTATCCGGTGTTGGGCGTGGTGATGGAATCCTCCGCGCGATAGACGTCCAGCCGGTTCAAGCCGTGCGCGACGGGGCCCGCTGGTTTGCCATCCACGAACAGCTCCAGTCGCTCGATGGCTTGCTGCGGGTCCCACAGCCAACCTGCGATGGGCAGGGTGCCGTCGGCGTACGCGTCATAGTGCTCCGCGAACGAAGCGAGCTTTTCCTTGCGGATGTCCTTGGACGGTGCGGACACCTGATCGAACGACGCATAGGTGAAGCCGTGGCGAGTGTTGAGTTGCTCGATGGTTTTGTACTTCCCTTCCAGCCATCGGCGGAACCCCGCCACCGAGTCGGCGCTGTAGTCCGTCACCTGGATGTCCTGGTACGAACCCATGCCACTTTCAAAGTTGGGAAACATGTGGTGCAACTCGCCCGCTAGCGTGTAAGCCACGATGCGGCTCTGCACGGTTTTTGGGAGTGCATTGATGCGTTTGGCCAGATAGTCCAGCGCCTCAAACCGGTACTTGTTGACCGGGATCGCAGGGTCGGCGGACATCGTGTAAGGAATGATCCGGTAGCCAAAATAATTAAGCTCGAGTGGCTTGCCATCGCGCAACTGCATCAGGTTGCGTTTGTCCTTGGTCAGGGCTTCTGCCAGCGGATTGATGGAGTCGAAGTGGTCTGCCGAGAAGTAGAGCACCACAGGGCGCTCCACATTGTTGACAACATTCAGAAAGCGATCCACCTTGGTCGTGTCGATGACCCAGCCCTTCGGCGTTTGCTGGTAGAGCCCCAGCAGCTGCAAGGTGGCCGTGTAGCCAACCTGCACCGAGCCCTTCGCGCCGCCGGGCTCCAGCGTGTTCAGAAGGCGCGAGATGGCGGCGGCGCCACTGCGCTTGCGTTGGGCGCAGAACGCATATGCAGCATCAATGTCTTTGATGCGTATGTCGGCGGCTGCTTCGTCGCACAGGTACATCCCCTCAACCGTGGGGGCGACGATCATGGGTGCACGTTGCGGGGGTGTGGGTTGTTGCTGCTGTGCGTGCGCGGTGGCAGCGATGCAGACGAAGGAAATCAGGGCGGAGAGTGGTCGGTGCAGGTGTGGGAAGTGGGTCATGGTCCGATGCCTTCCTCGTGGGTCTGCAGAGAGAGGCTCAGAGGTTCGGTAGGCAGGTTGCTCACGTCGTAGTGAAGAAATGCGATCAGGCACTGAATGCCGATGAAGATGGGCAGTGCCGCCAGCATCACCGTGCCACTGGTGGCCGGCTGGTGTGTGCTGTTACTGACAAACCAGTGCCATCCGCCAAACACGGCACCCAGGAGTACAAACAACAAGCCGCTGAGGCTGTAGAGCGAGCCCACGTTAAAATCGCGCACCAGGTAGTTGTACACATAGCGCCGCCAGAGGCGCGAGCCATGCTTTCGCAGGAATTCAGGCAGCACCTTGCTGACCTTAAGGTTCGACTCCTCGTCAGCGTAGACGGAGTCCATGGGAATATCCTTGACCACGGCGCGCACCGTGTTCAGGCGAAATAACATATCGGTCTCGAAGAAGTATCGGCGCTCCAGCTTGTCCAGCGGTAGTTCAGCCAGCACGCAGGTGCGCACGGCGGTGTAGCCGTTGGTTGGGTCCATCACGTTCCAGTAGCCACAACTGAGTTTGGTAAGGAACGACAGAACGGCATTGCCGAACAGCCGCACCGGTGGCATGCCCTGCACAGACTCAGGCCGGAAGAATCGGTTGCCTTTTGTGTAGTCGGCCTGGCCGCGCAGCAGCGGGCGCACGAACAGCGGCAGCAACGTGGGGTCCATCTGCCCGTCGCCATCGATCTTGACGACGATGTCCATGCCATCGGCCATGGCGGCCTTGTAGGCCGTCACGATAGCGCCGCCGACGCCCCGGTTCTCCGGGTTGTAGAGCACGCGCACGCGCGGGTCGGTGTTGCTCCCTTCAATGAAGCGGCCGCTGCCATCAGGGCAGGCATCATCGACCGCGTAGATGGCCTCGACTTCCGGACCGATGGTGGCGATGACACCAAGCACGTGCTGGGTGACTTTGTAGCAGGGGATGGCGACGGCGATGCGCATGGGGTGCAGATCCTTAACTGGTGGATGCCAGCGCGACACCCGCCATGATCAGCGCCCCGCCCGCCAGGGTGCGCCAGCCAATAGGTTCGCCCAGGAGCAGCCAAGCCAGCGTGGGAACGATGAGGAATGCCAGGCCCATGAATGGATAGGCCATGTGGAGTGGGACGTGGCGAAGGATCCAGATCCAGGCCAACGTGGTGGCACCGTACAGCACGAGTGCTGCAATAAGCCATCCGTTTTGCACCAGCGCCAACAACGACAGGGTGGAAGGCAGAGCTGCCGCGGCTTTTTTGAACAGCAGCTGACCGATCGAGATGCAGAGCACGCAGATGAGTGTGTAGATGCTGAGGGCAATGGTCATGGCGGAGGTGCCGATGGGCTGGAAAGCTGGGCATTCTAGGTGAGCGCGCATTTGTTGCCTCCAGATGGCGGCATCGCGTCACTCATAATTTGCGCCTCCCAACAAATCCCTCGGCGCACGTTCTCATGCCCTCACACTGCCGATCTTCCATGCTGCTTCGGTTTTTTGTTTCGCTTTTCTTTATGATGAACTCGTGGCTTGCCATAGCGCAAGAGCAGAAGGAACCTCAGACCTATGGAGTGCTTGAGGCCTGGGCTTACCAACCTGAGACGCGCCAGTTGAGCCTTCGAGGGTGGAGCCTTGGTGGCCGCGATGGTCAGAAGACGCCAGCGTTAGTCTTGACAATTCGCGAGCGTGTTCATGCATCCAGCGGTGATGAGGTGGGATGGTCCACACGGGTGGATATTCCTTCCGATCACCCCTCAACCGGCGGGCAGATGGGCGTGGGATTTGATTGGCATGTAAGCTTGCCCGACGCCTTGCCTGCAGGTACTCATTCGATAAATCTGGTAGCTGTTTTCCCCGATGGAAAACGTGCTGTGATCAAAGGCGCAGAGACCGATGTGCCGACTTTGGTGATACAGGAAGTCAAAAGTCGGCACTGGCGTCTGTTGGTGTTCGTGTTGCTGGGGATTCCCGCCATCTTCTATTTCCGTCGGCGTTGGAAAGACGCTGGTCCTGCATGGCAGCGGAGGTGGCTTTCGCATCGCCGTTTCAAATGGTGCATTCCCGCGGCGTTCTTGCTGCTGGTTGCCATGGGCGTGACAGGCAGCTCCATGGGGTTCCTGTTCAACAGCCCCTACGGAAAGAGCATGCTTGATGTCCAAGGGGCTTCGCGAACCATTCTTGGTGACGAAGGAGTGCGTGGCGATGAGTGGGGGGTCCAACTGCCCAGCCTGTTGGCACAACTGCACCATAAGCCGCGTTTCCCTGTCTTGAATACGCTTGTGGGAGAGGGCGGCCAGAACATGGGGGTGCTCGGCATGACCGGGGTGCCAGTCCAGCAATGGGCGGCACTTGCTCGGCCTGCAACCTGGGGGTATTTTTTCCTGCCGCTATCCCAGGCCATGGCATGGCATTGGCAACTGCCCTTCTGGGGCTGTCTGTTCGCGCTGTGGTGGATGCTCAATGTATTGCGGCCAGCGCAACGCGGATTGAACTTGACTCTGTCAGCTGCGTTTTGCCTTGCTCCCTATGCAGCGGCTTGGTCGAACTGGCCGCTGTATGTCACCGCGTTCCCGGCCTTGGCATTTGTGGTGGTGACACATCTGCTGAGGAGCACTGCGCTTTGGAAAGGTGTTCTTTTGGGCGCGGTTTTAGGCTGGCTACTGGCTTGCTGGTGCCTTGTGCTCTATCCAGCCTGGATCATCGTTGTTGGCAGTGCTATGGCGTTCATCGGTCTTGGTTGGTGTCTGGATAATCGCCGGAGTCTGCATTTTGGGGCTGCCCAATGGGCTGCATTGCTCTCATGCATCGCCGTGCTTGCTGCCTTGCTGGGCAGTTGGTGGCTGGATACCAGAGAGGCGGTAGCCATCATGCAGGCCACCGAATACCCGGGCCGACGCGGCGCAATGCCGGGAGGAGACCTGGGGTGGTGGTGGCATCTGCGGGGCTATCACGCCATTGAATCGATTCGGACTACTGGTTTGGACAGCAACCCGTCCGAGGCAAGTTCATACATCGTGCTGCCGCTGTTGATGCTGGCTCTCGTCACGCTGGGCTTTGCAAGGAGCCGTGAAGCACGATGGACGCTGGTGGGGTGTGCTGTGTTCATGGTTTGTTATTGGGTTTACACCCTGGTGGGAATTCCCATCAAACTGGCTCGCGTGACTTTGTGGGGCAACCTGCCTGTCACGCGGATGGATGTTGGCTTGGGCCTTGTAATCACGGTGCTACTTTGCCTCTATGCACCCAGTGCCAAGGCGCCGACTTCTCGGCTTGGAAGGGCGGCCGCCTTGTCACTGGCGGCCGCCAGTGCGGGGTTGGTGGTCATGGCCTTGCTGCACACCCCCATGACCTTTGTGCCCAACGTGCGCAGTCCTGTGCTGATTGCATCCATGGCTTTGGCGGCGCTTTTCATCAGCGGTTGGGTGCTTTGGGGGCGAATGGGTTCTGCGATGTCCTTGATGTTGGGCATTTACGTTTTCGCGGTCCTGTCCTTCAATCCATTGCGCTTGGCGCCTGACAAGGTCGACTTGGCCGCGGGGCACCGGCCGTTCGTTGTGGATGAGGCTGGCAATCCGCAACGCACCGTGGTGCTGAACGGCGATGGGATTGGGGCCTTGATCTTCGCTGCCGCAGGTATTCCGATTGCCAATGGCGTCTTTTACTACCCACACCCCTCCATGTGGGACCGCATGGGGTTGGCCGAGACCGAATGGAGCAAAGTCAACCGGTATCAGCACTTGGGCTTCTATATCCTGGAGGATGTGGCCGAGGAGCGCGGCTATCGTATTCTGCAGGCCTCATTGGACCAAGTGCATGTCCATGTTCATCCCAGGCGGTTTGACTTTTCTTGCACTGGGGCCACACGCGTCGCGGCGCCAGCAATGTGGGCAGACGCGCTCGCTGAAAATCCGGGCCTGACTAGAGTGGGTACGCACCGTGATGTTGTCTGGCTGGCCGTCAAGCCGTCTTGCTCAACCGAAGTGTTGCCAGCGCAAGGCTAGTTGAGTGTGGGATGGGTCTAGCGTCTATGTGCCCTTATTGACATCACGGAAACGATGAGATCGGCTCGTGCAGATAAGGGTCTATTGATGAGCCTTTCAAGAGGAAGTCGCGGGCCGACTCGGTCAATGTGGAGCGGCGCAGTTCTATGCCATGCCACGTCAGCCGGGAGCCGGCAGGACAGTTGAACGTCACCGATAGCTGCGCGGGTCCGCGAGGTCGGCTTTCCCCATTGGCTGATAGCATGTAATCTCGAGGCTTCCCATCCGTGCGCACGAAAAGCAGCGGCTGTGGCCGGTGCCAATTCATGTTTTCCTGGTGAGGTGTCACAGTCAAGATCGCCTTGCCGCAATGTGCCATCGGTTTCGCGTCTGGAGTTTGCAGTGCGAAGCGCATGCGCCATAAGGCGTCCCGCAGATGGTCGTGTGATGGCACAACGGTTCCATCTATAGAGATGTTCAAGGTGGCTGGTGACGACGTGAACAACCAGGCTTTGTCAGCGACTAGTTCCATTCCAATGCCGTGCACATGTGTGAGTGCGGGTGCGGACACAATGACAGCGGTTGGCCCGGGTCTGCGCGGATCAATTTCCCACACCTCCCGACGCACAGCGTGCTGCATGAGAGCATAGGCCCCATACACCAGAAAAATGATCAAGCCCAGCCCAGCCAATGCGCGCGCAGTATTGCGCCCTGGCAACAGGTTCCCACATAAGATGTAGCCCACAGAAATACCGCTCGCTGCGATCAACCAAGGCTCGATGAAGTAACTTGCGTAACGCGTGTTGTAGAGCACAGGTGATAACTGTATCGCCATGAGCAATACACCGGTAAGTAGGCCTGTAAACAGCAATCCTTTGCGGCGGTAGGAAAGTCCGTGGCCCGGGAGTTCAAGAGGCGATTGCGTGAACCGATATGCCGCCAACAATACACAAGCGATGATGCTGAACCACTCAAAAAGACGTATCCATCGCAGTTTGGGGTTTATGTAGAGCTCTGGCGTACTCGTCAACAGCCACATGCGCATCTTGGCGCCGAAAAACACCATGTTGTCTACCAGTTGGGTCTGCTTGACAATCTCCAACGCTGCGGCTTGGTTCAGTCCATTGGATCGCTTGCTCAAAGCGGATTGATGTGAGGGCGAATCAACGAGGCGAGGAATGGCGTCAGCGTCGTAGCTGAAATTGGAGTACACCGGTTCCGCGCCATTTCTGTAGGGACTCACTCCATAAAACAAGCCGGATCCACTTCCAGATGCAATCGACCAGACGCCAAAGGACACCCCGTTCTTGATGATGAACGCAGCGGGCAGGGCCAGTGAAGCTGCCAGCGCAATCGTGACGGCTACCGCCCCACTCCTCGTGGCCTTAGAAAGCAAACTGGCCGCGAAAGAGGCCCCCAGTGCCAGCAGCAGCATGTATTGAAGGACAGGGCGGGTCAGTAAGGTAATCGTTAAACCGATGGACATGACGCCCAGCCACCACTGGCGCGATTCGGCATTTGTCACAGCTTTGCCGATGGATAACAAGGCAAGGCTGAAACCAAATAAATAAGGGGCCTCCGTCAGTACTTGGGCGGCATGGTCGTGGATGTCAGGATGCTCTAGCAGTATCACACCAGCTACGATGGCCGCCATAGAGCCGCCGGCCTGTCGGACGAAGCTCAAGAGCAGGACGGTGGACGTCAGAAACAGTGCGCAATTTGCGAGCTGGATGCTGATTTGATTTGCCCCCCAGATTGCGGGCCATATGTATCCCAAGGGGGCGACGTGGTAGCTGGCCGGATCCGTGGTCAGAAATGTCCAGGGGTGCTGCAGGATTTTTTGCGCACTGGGCAGATAGGCCCAATATGCGTCGCCATTCAGTGCACCGGGGGCGGGGAAGGCCTTGGCCAAGCGTTTGCCTACCAGCCACAGCATAAGCAAAAGCAGTGCGGTTTCAATCCGCCAAAGAGGCGTGCGAACAAACTTTTGGGTGGCGCCGCTCAAACCGACCATGCTGAACTGCTTCAACCCGTCTGTAACGCCAACCCCGCATGCTCCCGCAGCGGATGAAAATGAATCTTAGGAAACCGTTCCTGCGCCAACCGCACGTCGTAGGGGCTCGTGCACAGATACGCCAGCGTGTCTGCCGCGTCGTGCGCCAAGCGCAGCGGGTAGGCGTCCGTGAAGGCGCGCAGGTCGGCCGCGTTTTCGGCGGTGATCCACCGCGCGCCGGTGTACTGGCATCCTTCCAGCCTTACGTCCGCGTCGTACTCCGCCTTCAAACGGTGCTGAACCACTTCAAACTGCAACTGTCCCACGGCGCCCAGCAGCATGTTGCCGCCGGCGTCGGGCTTGAAAACCTGGATCGCGCCTTCCTCGCCCAGTTGGGCCAGGCCCTGCTGCAGCTGCTTGGTGCGCAACGGGTTCTTGAGTACCACGGTCATGAACATTTCGGGTGCGAAGAACGGCAGGCCGGTGAACTGCAGGTTGGCGCCGTCGGTGATGGTGTCGCCCAGCTGCACGCCGCCGTGCGTGGTGAAGCCGATGATGTCGCCCGCGTAGGCTTCTTCGACGGCCTCGCGACGCTGGGACATGAAGGTCACGACCGAGGTGGGGCGCAGCTCCTTGGCGGTGCGCTGCACCTTGAGCTTCATGCCCGGCGTGTACTTGCCCGAGGCCACGCGCACGAAGGCGATGCGGTCGCGGTGGTTGGCGTCCATGTTGGCCTGCACCTTGAACACCACGCCCGAGAAGCCTTCGTCCTCGGGCTGGATGGTCTTGACGACGGGCTGCTTGTTGACTTCGAGCGTGCTCACGCGCGGGCCGGGGGGCGGGGCCATGTCCACGAGGGCGTCCAGCACTTCCATCACCCCGAAGTTGTTGACGCCGGAGCCGAAGAACACGGGGGTGAGCTTGCCGGCCAGGAAGGCTTCGTGGTCCCAAGCGGGCGATGCGCCCACAGCCAATTCCATGCTTTCCAGCGCGGCGTCGAATTCGGCGCCAAAGCGCGCATGCAAAGTGGCCTCGTCCGACAAGGGGATCGATTCGAAATCCTGCGGGCGGCGTTCGCTGCCTGATTCGAACACGGTCATGGTCTGCGTGCGCAGGTTGATGATGCCGCCGAAGCTCTTGCCCTGGCCCACGGGCCAGGTCATGGGGCAGCAGGGCATGCCCAGCTCGCGCTCCACCTCGTCCATGATGTCCAGCGGGTCGCGCACCTCGCGGTCCATCTTGTTGACGAAGGTGATGATGGGTGTGTCGCGCTGGCGGCAGACCTCAATGAGGCGGCGGGTTTGTGCTTCCACCCCGTTGGCAGCGTCAATCACCATCAGGGCCGAGTCCACGGCGGTGAGCACGCGGTAGGTGTCTTCCGAGAAGTCCTTGTGGCCGGGGGTGTCGAGCAGGTTGATCACGTG
>JBCNOJ010000399.1:0-4875 GCA_039593925.1 Acidovorax sp. | reverse complement strand
GCCGGTTACGGCTTGGGCCTAGCGGTGGTGGCGCGCTGCGCCGAGCTGATGGATGCGCCGTTGGGGCTGGTGTCACGCCTGGGGCGCGGGTCGCGTTTCTGGCTGCGGCTGCCGACTGCCACCGCCAGCGCAGTGGCTGCTGCACCACCGCCCGCCGCCGTGGCGCGCCAGGGCGGCCTGCAAGGCCGCTGCCTGGTGGTGGAGGACGACCCGCAAGTGGCTGCAGGCTTGCAGCAACTGCTGCAGGACTGGGGCGTGCAGGTGCGCTGCGCGGCCGATGGTGCCGAGGCACTGGGTTGGCTGGAGCAGGGCTTCACTCCGCAGGCCATTCTGTGCGACCAGCGGCTGCGCTCGGGCGAATCCGGGTTCGCCTTGCTCCAGCGCCTGCAGACACTGCGCCCTGACGCCGCACTGGCCATGGTCAGCGGTGAATGGGATTCGCCCGCGCTGCGCCAGGCGGAAGAAGAGGGTTACCTGGTGCTGCGCAAGCCCGTGGCGCCGGAGCAGCTGCACGCCTTGCTGCGCCAGTGGTTGCCTGATTCGTCTGAAAAACTATTAAAAAGATAGCTGTCAGCGCTTATTGATAGAGCGCTGAAGCCTGTTTTGACCGGTTTTTCTGCGGGCCCAGCCACTGGGCCAGCACCGCCTGCAGCTCCACAGGGTTCACGGGCTTGCGCAGCACCAGGTAACCCTCGTCTTCGGCGTCCTGCAGCGCGGGCGCATTGAACTCGCCACTGACCATGGCGCCGCGTGCGGTGGGGCAGCGTGCGAGCAGTGCGCGCAGCACGTCAAAGCCGCTCTCGCCCGTGCGCAGCCGCTGGTCGCAGAAGATGGCATCGGGCGCGAACCCCTCGTCCAGCTTGGCATGTGCCTCGGCCGCGGTGGTGGCGTATGCCGCCGTCATGCCCCAGGCCTCCAGCATGGCGCGCCAGGCAGTGATCACCTGGCGGTCGTCGTCCAGTACCAGGCAGCGGCCTTGCAGCGGGCGCATGGCCGTCTCGTCGTGGTTCTCGTCGGGGTGCAAGGCCATCGCGCTGGCTGGCATGGCCGTCGCCATCGGCATCGCAGCGTTGGTGTGGGCCGGCAGCCGCAGCCAGAAGCACGAGCCCCGGCCCGCGCGCGACAGCAGGCCGTAGGTGGCACCCATCTGTTCGGCACAGCGCGCCACCACGGCCAGCCCTAGGCCGTGTCCGGCGTCGTTCATCTGATCCGCCTGCTCCCCCCGGTAGTAGGGGCTGAACACCTGGTCCTGGTCGGCCACGGCGATGCCGATGCCGGTGTCCCGCACTTCCACCAGCCAGTCGCTGCCGCGCGCCCGCACGCTCACCAGCACCTTGCCTTGGGGCGTGTAGCGGATCGCGTTCTGCACCAGGTTGGCCAGTGCCTGGCGCAACAGCACCGGTTCAGCCCACACCGTGGCACCACCGCGCGGCACCCACAGCCGCAGGGCCAGCCCGCCAAGGCTGGCTTGCTCACGGAACAGGCGCACCACGTCCGCGAGCAGCGCGTTCAGGTCCACCACGCCCTTGGCGCCCAGCGGCAGGCCGGATTCCAGGCGCGCCAGGTCCAGCAGCGCGTTGAACAGCTGGTGCATGGCCTGCATGCTGGTGCGCAGGTCGGCAACCAGGGGGCGAAGCACCGGGTCACCGTTGCGCAGGCTGATCGCCTCGACCATCAGCGACATGGCGTGCACGGGTTGGCGCAGGTCGTGGCTGGCGGTGGCGAGGAACAGGTTCTTCTCGGCCAGCGCACTTTCGGCCTGCCGCCGGGCTGTCGCCAGGGCCGCGTTGGCCGTGCGGGTGCGGCGGTACTGCCAGTAGCTGGCGCCCGCCGCCAGCAGGGCCAGCGCCACGGTGGCGGCCAGGCCGAACTGCTGCAGGCGCCGCACGCGCAGCTCGGCATGCTGGAGCTGGTTGGCCTGTGCCAGCTGCTCAATCTGGCGTTGCCGCTCGGCGCTGTCAAAGCGCTCCTGCAGCGCGGCCACGGCCTGGTCGCGCTCGGTGTGAAACAGTTCCTTGGCCAGGGCCTGCTGCTTGCGCGTGGTGTCGATGGCCTCTCGGTAGAGCCCCGCATGCTCGTACATGCGCGAGAGCTCGCCCAGCAGGAGCTCTTCCATTGGTTGGGAGCCCGCTTCGTGCACGAAGCGGATACCTTCCTCCACCTCGTGCACGCCCGCCGCAATCCGGCCCTGGCCCATCAGCGCAAAGCCCAGGTTGGCCTGCGCCAGGGCAGCGCCATTCAACTCATGCGCGTCCCGGTAGGTGGTCATGGCCTCGCGCATGATGGGTTCCGCTTCAGCATAGGCCTTGCGTTGCAGCAGCAGGTCGCCCAGGTTGTTCAGCGACGTGGCCTGTAGCCCGGTGAGCCCCCCAGAGCGGGCGATCTGCAGGGACTGGCGGTACGCGGCCATGGCGATGTCGAGGTTGCCCCGCACGTTTTCCACATTGCCACGGTGCAGGTGCAGCCAGCCCAGCGCCTGCTGCGCATCCAGCTTTTCGGCCAGCGGCAGCGTCTCGCGTATGGTCTGCAGCGCGCGGTCCGGGTTCTTCATGTCGAAGTGCAGCAGCTCCAGGTGGGTGCGCGACCGCAGCTCGGATGTGGCTGCCTGGCGTGGTAGCGTGCGCGAGAGTTCCAGGCTGCGCAGCAGGTGGGTCATCGCCGCTTCGAACTGGCCGTTGCTGCTGTGCAGGGCGCCCAGGGTCAGGGAGTAGAGCCAGCGCACCCAGGGGTCGGGCACCTGCTCCGCAGCGCCCGCTTCGCGCGCCAGTGCGTCCAGCCCGGCTCGGGTCTTGCCCGCCACGGCCAGCTGCCGGGCCTCGAAGCTGGCAGCCAGCACTTGCGATGATGGGTCGCTGCGTGCTGCAGCAAGCGCATTCAGTTGCGCAATGCCTTCGGTCACCACCGCCGCCTGCCCGGTCTCGAAAGCGGCGTCCGTCAGTGCGGCGAGGTAGGTGCGCCGGGTCGCGGCGTCGGCCGCATTGGCAAAACGGGTGGCGGCGGCCTGCAGCGCCTGCACGGCCTCGGCGCTGTTGCGTTGCGAAAGGGTCTGCAGACGGTCCAGCTCGGCGAGGTCCTGCGCGGGCGTCTGGCCCAGTGCGGGCAGTGCCGTCTGCAGGCACAAGGCCGCCGCCAGCACCACAGCCATCACAAGGCGCATCAATACAGCTCCAGCCGCCGCCCGCGCAGCAGGGTGATGGCCTCGACCCGCGTGCGCACCCGCAGCCGCTCCAGGATGCCTGTCACGTGCTCCTTCACCGTGCTCTCGGCAATGTCCAGCTGCAGGGCGATGCGCTTGTTGGGCAAGCCCTGCAGCACCAGCGCCAGGATCTGGCCCTGGCGGGTGGACAGCCCCAGCTCGGCCGGAGTCACCCGCAGGTCGCGGTTGCGCGGAGGCTGGCTGCCCAGCAGTCCGGGCTCAAACCACACCAGCCCGCTCATCAGTGCTTCCACTGCCAGGCCAAACGCTTCCGGCGCCGCCTGCTTGTGGATGAAGCCCTTGGCACCCGCCTGCCGGGCCTGGTCCATCACGGCGGGGTCATCATCCCCGCTGACCACGGCGATGGGCGTGCCCGGGCAGTGGCTGCGCACCTGGGCGATCAGGCCCACTGCAGCGCCGTCTGCCAGCCAGAAGTCGATGAGCGCGATGGCTGGCATGCCCCGCACCTCCACCCAGCGGAGCACATCGTCGGCGCTGGCCGCCACCACCACCTCCATTTGCGGAAGGCGCGCGCGCAGAAACTCGGCCATGCCGTGGGCCACCAGTGGATGGTCGTCAAGGATGAGTGCGTAGGGAGAGGTGGGTGCCATGCGGTGAGGGACGGGGGGGCTGCAGCAGCCTGCGCGGCACGCGCTGTGCCTGGAGGGATACCGGTGGGCAAATTCTGCCAAGTGTTGAACAGGATGGGCGGCGCGCAAACCCTACCTGCGTAGGGTTTCGCTGTGCGTGGTGGGCTGCACAGAATCCGCCCTTCATTCACGACCACGGGGTTTCTGTTCATGACACGACAAGCCAGCGCAACAGGTGCCGCGCGCACCGGGCATTCCGCACGACCTTTCTTCCGCTGGGCCCCGCTGGGCCTGGCAGCCGCCTTGCTGGCGGGCTGCGGCGGCGGTGACGACGACACCAACAACGGCACGCCGCCGCCCAGCGCTGGTGCATTCAGCATCGGTGGCGCAGTCAGTGGTCTCGGCGCTGGCAAAACGGTGACGCTGCAGAACACCGGCAAGGACGACCTGACGGTGAACGCCAATGGCAACTTCGTGTTCGCCACGCGCCTGGACAACGGCATTGCCTATGCCGTCACCGTCAAGACCCAGCCCAGCGGGCAGCGCTGCACGGTGACCGATGGCACTGGCACGGCCACCGCCAATGTGAGCACCGTGCAGGTGCGCTGCGAGAACCTGGCCGCGGCCACCTACACGGTGGGTGGCTCCGTCAGTGGCCTGGCGGGCGGCACCGTGGTGCTGCAGAACAACGGGCGCGACGACCTGTCGGTTGCCAGCAACGGCGGCTTCACCTTCGGCACGGCGCTGGCGGGGGGCACGGCCTACGCCATCACGGTGCGCACGCAGCCTTCGGGCCAGAGCTGCACGGTGCGCAACGGTACGGGCACGGTGGGATCGGCCAACGTGAGTACGGTGGACGTGAGCTGCGCGACCGCTGCGCAGGGGCTGCCGGAGGGCGACTGGAAGCAGGGCCAGTGTTCCGTGGTGCGGCCTGGTGTGTGGGGGCGCGTGCTTTGGCGCATTGCCCGACAAAGCGATACCCGGGCAACGGCCGCACAAGGCGTCATGACCTATGCGACGGCTGACTGCTCGGGCCAGGGCACGATCGCGGGGCCGCTCACCGACCTGGGCGTGTTCAACTTCGACCGC
>JBCNOJ010000398.1:0-4875 GCA_039593925.1 Acidovorax sp. | reverse complement strand
AACGCGCGCTGGAAGGCATGCGAGTGCAGGTTGGGCATGCCGGGCAGCACGGGGCCCGGGGCCACAGGGGTGCCCTGCGGCGGGGTGGCGTCGGTGCTTACGCTCTGCAGGCGTCCCGACGCGTCCCACTGCAGCAGCACATTGCGTGCCCAGCCGGTGGGAAGCAGGGCGTGGGGTGCAAACAGCGCGTTCATCCAATCAGTCTCCAGAGGGGGTAGCACTACGCCAAAAGGCTTCTAGCGCCGCGCAAAACGCTTGCGGCGCCTCATCAGGCCACATGTGTGTAGCTTGCGGAACCACCAGATGCTGCGCTTGCGGCATGGCACGCGCGGCCGCGCTGGCAACCTCAGCAAAAACAGGTCGCGTCTGCCCACCTTGCGCAATGCACACAGGCACAGCAATGACTGCCAGGTCGGCCGCCGAAAGTGGCAACGGCGGCGTCTGCGACATGAGACGGGGCAACGTGTGCGCGTTGTCGAGCTGCACGGCGCGGCGCTGGGCGGGCTGGCGGTCAAAGTACCCCGCAGCCTGGCCCGAGGCGTCCATCAGGCTACGGGTGGCTGCGACCAGGTCGCCGTGTGACAAGGCTTCGGCCAGCGGGCCGTACATCTGCTGCGCATCGGCCTGAAAGCGTTGAAAGGCCCCAGGCTCTTCCACAAAGGTCGGAAAGCCCGGCTCGTACACAAACACGCTGCGTAGCAACGTGGCGTGGTGCCGTGCCATGTAGAGCGCGGCATGCGCCGAATACGACCAGGCCACCAGATGCACCGGCCCCTGACCCCACGCCTGGATCGCATGGACAAGGTCATCCAGATGGATTGCGAGCCCGAAAGGCGGGCCACCCTCCGGCCATGTATACGGGCCAAAGTAGCGCAGCGTGACGGCCAGGGTGTTCCAGCGCACAGCCAGTTGGCTCTGGTGGTGAGTCCACATGCGTGCATCGGCCAAGGCACCATGCACTAGCAGCACTGGTGCCCCCTGCCCTTGCTGGCGCGCAGGCATGGCGTCAACCTGCAAGTCTTGCACCTCCTTGGTCATGCGGCGCCCTCTGTACTGGCGATGCGCCCCTGCCGCACGATGGTGCAGGTGGGCTTCTGGCCCAGCCAGTAGGCCAGTTCGGCCGCCTCGCCCACCGGCCACAGCACAAAGTTGGCGGGCCTGCCAGATGCGATGAGGCCGTGCGTGTCTTGCAAGCCCAGCGCGCGCGCGGCGTGGATGGTGATGCCGGCAAGCGCCTCGGGCACCGTCAGGCGAAACAGCGTGCAGGCCATATTGGCCATGAGCAGCAGGCTGAGCGCGGGCGAGGTGCCAGGGTTGTGGTCGGTGGAGACGGCCATGGGCACGCCGGCCTCGCGCAGCTGGGCGATGGGGGGCAGGTGCGTGTCACGCAGCGTGTAGTAGGCGCCGGGCAGCAGCACGGCCACGGTGCCAGCAGCCTTCATGGCAGCGATGCCTTCGGCCGACAGGTGCTCGATGTGGTCGCACGACAGTGCACCGTAGCGCGCGGCCAGAGCTGATCCGCCCATGTCCGAGAGCTGCTCCGCATGCAGCTTGACGGGAATGCCCAGCTTTTGCGCGGCCTGGAAGACCTGCTCGGTCTCCAACAGCGTGAAGGCGATGCGTTCGCAGAACACATCTACCGCATCGACCAGGCCTTCGGCCGCCAGGGCAGGCAGCATCTCGTTGCAGACGAGGTCGGTGTAGTCCTGGCTACCTCCAGGTTTTCCAGCGTATTCGGGGGGCAGCGCATGCGCGCCGAGGAAGGTGGTGCGCACCGTAACGCCAAAGGCCTCGCCCAGACGGCGGGCCACGCGCAACTGCTTGCGTTCGTGCTCCAGCGCCAAACCGTAGCCGGACTTGATCTCAATGGCACACACGCCTTCATCCAGCAGCGCCTGCAGGCGCGGCGCGGCCAGGGCAAAGAGTTCGTCTTCGCTGGCCTCGCGCGTGGCGCGCACCGACGACACAATGCCCCCGCCCGCTTTGGCCACCTCTTCATACGTGGCGCCTGCGAGCCGCATCGCAAACTCGTTGGCGCGCTGCCCACCGTACACCAGGTGGGTATGGCAATCGACCAGGCCGGGTGTGGTGATAGCGCCCTGCCCGTCTCGTTGCGGCAAGTGCGCCAAGGCCCCAGGCAACCGGCCTTGAGGGCCTACCCAGCGGATCACGCCATCCTGCACCGCAATGCAGGCCTCAGCGTTTTCGGCCACGGGCACGTCGTATTTCCACAAATCCGGCACGGGGCGCAGGTGGCACCACACGCCATCGGCGGACGGCGCGGACGACGCAGGGTGTTGCGAACGGGGCTGAAGCGGCATGGCGTTTTGAAACCTTTTTTGCTATATAAAAAATAGCTTCTAGCGCTTGATAGATAAGCGCTAGAGGCCATTTTCATTCAAAAATCGAACTCACTTACCCGGTGCAGTGCAATCCAGGCCAATGTGGGAGGGCACTTCCCTTCGGCTTGCGCAAAAGGCGTGACGAGCGCGAGCGAGTGTGCGTCGCCATCGGGATTCGGATGGCGCGTTTCGGCGCCGCAAGCAACGTCGCTCTCTCGCACCCACCATGCGCCCTGTCCTGCAGCCAGCGTGCGCACCGCGTCTCCCGAGCCCCACTGCCACGTGCCTGCCAACACCAGGCACAGGCCGGCGCTTTGCTGCGCGGTAACAGAATGCGCCAACTGCACGACCTGCATCGTCCCCGCCCACACACCACGGCGCACCATCAGGTTGAAATCGGTGGACGTGCGGCCCAGCATGCTGCAGTCCACAGGTGCTTCACCCGCAAAGGCAAACGGCCGCCAGCGCTGGTCCAACGTGTGCGCCCATCCGCCGTGCGGCCCCGGCGCGCTCTGCAAATGCACACCATCGCCCTCCAGCAGCATGATCTGCCGGTCCACGCCAGCGAAGGCCGAGAACGGGCCTGGCGTGGCGATGGTGGCCACGCTCACGCGCCACTCGAAGCCATTCATGCCTGCACCCAGCGGCCAGCACGCCAGTTCGCGCGTGCTGCCGCCGCCGTTTTTCCACGGCACACTGGCGACCTGCGCCAAGTCGAAAAACTCCACCACGTCCAGGCACTCATTCAGCATGGTGCGCAGGCCACAAAACGGGAAACAGCGGGTGGTCCATCTCAGCCCCTGCGGGCAGCGCATCGGCCAAGCCGGGGAACTCGGGCGAGGTTTTCCACTGCCGGGGCGCGTGGCGAATGTCGTCGCCCAGAAAGCGCACTGAGAACACCCGGCGGCGGTTCGGCCCTTCCACCCCGCCCGCTGCGTGCAGCGTGAGCATGTGGAAACACACCACGTCACCGGGCTCGATCTCCCAGCCCACGATGGGGAAGGCATCGCGGTCGGCCTCGACGTTGGGCAGGTCCTGCAGGCTGCCCTCTGGGAACCACTTGGCCTGGTTGTCCATGAAGGTGCGCGGCATGAGCCACGGGCCCTTGTGCGATCCCGCCACAAACTCCAGCGTGGCCGCGCGGGACACCGGGTCCACCGGAATCCACATGCTGATGTTCTGCATGCCGTCGATGTTGTAGTACGGTTGGTCCTGGTGCCAGGGCGTCTTCTGGCGCGTGCCCGGTTCTTTGACCAGCACATGGTCGTGGTACAGCCGCACGGTGCGCGACTGCATCAGGCGCTGCGCGGCCAGGGCCAGCGGGGTGTCGCGCACAAAGCGGCCAAACTGCGGGATGTCCTGCCAGTTGCAGAAGTCCTCGAAGAAGCGGCCTGGGTCATCCGGCCTGCTGGCCACTTTGGCGCGCGGGCTGGGCGCGGCCAGGTTAGCATCGATGCCTTCGCGCAGCAGCGCGACTTCATCGGGCGTGAGCAGCTGCTTGATGCAGATGGCGCCGTCGCGAGCGAAGTCGGCGACTTGCGCGTCGCTCAGGTGTTCTTTCAGGCGTTCTTGCAGGCTGCTCATTTCAGTTCTCCATGGCACTGCGCACAAAACTGGCACGGTCCAGGCGAGGGCAGCCGCGCAAGGGCCGCTCCGCCGCGCTGGCTGCGTCCCCCTGCCCGCAACGCGCAGCGTTGCGAGAGCGGGGGGAAGGCCCGCGGGGCCTCAGGGGGGTGTTCGGCATCTCACTTCACCATAGGCAGTTTCAGACCCTGTTTCTTGGCCGTCTCCACGGCCAGCTCGTAACCCGCATCGGCATGGCGCATCACGCCGCTGCCGCAGTCGTTGACCAGCACATTGGCCAGCCGTGCAGCTGCCGCATCCGTGCCGTCGGCCACGATGACCATGCCCGAGTGCTGCGAGTAGCCCATGCCCACGCCGCCGCCGTGGTGCAGGCTGACCCAGGTGGCGCCGCCCGAGGTGTTGAGCAGCGCGTTGAGCAGCGGCCAGTCGCTCACGGCGTCAGTTCCGTCCTTCATGCCTTCGGTCTCACGGTTGGGGCTGGCCACGCTGCCGGTGTCCAGGTGGTCGCGGCCGATCACGATGGGCGCCTTCAGCTCGCCGTTCTTCACCATCTCGTTGAAGGCCAGGCCCGCGATGTGGCGCTCGCCCAGGCCCAGCCAGCAGATGCGTGCGGGCAGGCCCTGAAAGGCAATGCGCTCGCCGGCCATGTCGAGCCAGCGGTGCACGTGTTTGTTCTCGGGGAACAGCTCCTTGATCTTGGCGTCGGTCTTGCGGATGTCTTCCGGGTCACCCGACAGCGCCACCCAGCGGAACGGGCCCTTGCCCTCGCAGAACAGCGGGCGGATGTACGCGGGCACGAAGCCGGGGAAATCGAAAGCATTCTTCACGCCTTCGTCGAAAGCCACCTGGCGGATGTTGTTGCCGTAGTCCACCACCGGGATGCCCATGTGCTGGAAGTCGAGCATGGCTTGCACATGCGCCGCACACGACCGGGCCGCCGCCTTCTTCA
>JBCNOJ010000397.1:0-4891 GCA_039593925.1 Acidovorax sp. | reverse complement strand
GGTTCTTCGGCCACCCCGAGGTGTACATCATGATCTTGCCGGCCTTCGGCATCATCAGCCAGATCGTGCCCGCGTTTGCCCGCAAGAAGCTGTTCGGCTACGCCTCCATGGTGTACGCCACCTCGTCGATCGCCATCCTGTCGTTCATCGTGTGGGCCCACCACATGTTCACGACCGGCATGCCTGTCACTGGCCAGCTGTTCTTCATGTACGCCACCATGCTGATCTCCGTGCCCACGGCCGTGAAGATCTTCAACTGGATTGCCACGATGTGGCGCGGCTCCATGACGTTTGAAACCCCCATGCTGTTTGCCGTGGGCTTCATCTTCGTGTTCACGATGGGCGGCTTCACCGGCCTGATCCTGGCCATGGCGCCCATCGACATTCAGCTGCAGGATACCTATTACGTGGTGGCCCACTTCCACTATGTGCTGGTAGCAGGTTCGCTGTTCTCCATGTTCGCTGGCGTCTACTACTGGCTGCCCAAGTGGACGGGTGTGATGTACTCTGAAACACGCGGCCAGATCCACTTCTGGGGTTCTCTGATTACCTTCAACATCACCTTCTTCCCGATGCACTTCCTGGGCCTGGCTGGCATGCCCCGCCGCTATGCCGACTACCCCATGCAGTTCGCGGACTTCAATGCGATTGCATCGGTGGGTGCTTTCGGTTTCGGCCTGATGCAGGTGTATTTCTTCCTGGCCGTGGTGCTGCCCGCCATGCGTGGCAAGGGCGAAAAAGCACCTGCTAAGCCATGGGATGGTGCGGAAGGTCTGGAGTGGGAAGTCCCATCGCCTGCGCCATTCCACACTTTTGAAACCCCTCCCAAGCTGGACGCCACGGCCACCCGTGTGATTGGCTGAAGACCATGCCCATGACACCCGAGCAGAAAAAGAGCAACCTGCGGATGGCGCTGATTCTGGCGTCGATTGCGGTGGTGTTCTTCGTCGGGTTCATGGCCAAGGTGTTCTTCCTCTCCCGCTGAGCTGAGTCAACACCCGCCATGAGCCTGCACCGCGAAAACGCGAAGATGGTTGGCAAGCTGATCGTGATTGCGGTCGGCATGTTCGCCTTCGGCTATGTGCTGATCCCGATCTACAAGCACATCTGCGAGATGACGGGTATCAACATCCTCTCGCTTTCCGAACGGCAGGTGCCCGGCAATGGCGTTGCAGGCAGGGACGTGAAGGTGCCGACCAACACGCAGGTGGACAAGAGCCGGACCATCACCGTCGAGTTCGATGCCAATGCGCGCGGTCCCTGGGACTTCAAGCCCGCGCAGCGTTCGGTGCAGGTGCACCCGGGCGAGCTGACCACGGTGATGTACGAGTTCCAGAACATTCAGAACCGCCGCATGGCTGCACAGGCGATCCCCAGCTATGCCCCGCGCCAGGCGGCAGCCCACTTCAACAAGCTGGAGTGCTTCTGCTTTAACCAGTATGTGCTGGAGCCCGGTGAGAAAAAAGAGTGGCCGGTGGCCTTCGTGATTGATCCGCGCCTGTCCAAGGATGTCACCACGATCACCTTGTCCTACACCTTCTTTGAAGTGGGTGGCAAGACACCGGCAGCGCCGGAATCCACCGCAGCGGTGGCACCCGCTGTGCCTGTGGATGCGGCTACACGGACAGGTACATGAGCAAGGCACCCTCGGATACGCCAGTGACCAAGCCGCATGAGCGCAAAGGCTCTCTGCTGCGCACGGTGCGCGCGGTGGCATGGTCGCTGGTGGGCTTGCGCAAAGGCAGCGAGTACCAGCAGGATGTCGAAAAGCTCAACCCTTTGCATGTCATCGTGGTGGGGTTGGTGGCAGTTTTTTTGTTGGTAGTGGCTCTGATTGGGCTGGTCAACTGGGTAGTGTGAGTTTGGAATTGGTTGTGGGTCCACGTAGCCAATACAAAGACCATAGACAAAGCTGAAAACAAAGATTTTGAGATTCAGGAGCTGAAATGAGTGCATCAACCCACGGTGGGACCCCTTACTACTATGTGCCGGCCGAGTCGCGCCATCCGGTGATGGCCGCCGCTGGCCTGTTCTTTGTCATCCTGGGTGCAGGCCAATGGATCAACGGACACGACTGGGGCAAGTATTCGCTGGCCCTGGGCCTGGTGTGGTGGCTCTTTACGCTGTATCAGTGGTTTGGCGATGCCGTTCGCGAGAGCGAGGGTGGGCTGTATAGCCACAAGATCGATCTCTCCTACCGTTGGAGCATGAGCTGGTTCATCTTCTCCGAGGTGATGTTCTTTGGAGCATTTTTCACGGCGCTGTGGTGGGCTCGCTCGCACTCGGTGCCCGCCCTGGGCAGCCTGGACAACGCATTGCTCTGGCCCGACTTCAAGGCGGTTTGGCCCAGTGTGGTGGCCGGTGCCACTGCGTCGCCCGCAGGCATCGTGGAGCCGTTCAAGACCGTGGGCCCCTTCTGGCTTCCCACGATCAACACCGCTTTGCTGCTGACTTCGGGTGTCACTCTGACGATTGCCCACCACGCCCTGCGCGAAAACCACCGCGGCAAGACGATTGCCTTCATGTGGGCCACCGTGGTGCTGGGTTTCGTGTTCCTGCTGGTTCAGGGCTATGAGTACTACCACCTCTACACCGACCTGAACCTCAAGCTCAATTCGGGTGTGTTCGGCTCCACCTTCTTCATGCTGACGGGCTTCCACGGTTTCCACGTGTTCCTGGGCATGCTGATGCTGCTGGTGATCACGCTGCGCCTGCAAAAAGGCCATTTCACCGCAGACAAGCACTTCGGCTTCGAAGGCGCTGCTTGGTACTGGCACTTTGTGGACGTGGTGTGGCTGGGCCTGTACGTGCTGGTTTACTGGATGTGACCCCAGCGATGGCACCCCGAAAAAGCGCCGCAAGGCGCTTTTTTCTTGAGCGCCGTGCAGGTCGCGGCAACGCTGCTTGCGATGTCAGAATGCCGCTTTCGCAGCGGTGCCGCGTGGCCGGTCAGCGTGCAGCCGGCAAACCGGTGGGCTGGATATAGCCCAGCTGCCAGGCGATCAGAATGCACAGGAACAGTACGATCGACAGCCCCACACGCACCGCCAGGGCACGGGCCATATGGCTGCCCTTGGATTTGTCGTCCTGGTCGCTTTTCCCCCTGCGCATCATGAAGAACAGCGCTGAGGCCAGACTGGCCAGGATGCCGATGAACGCCAACACAACGAGATATTTCATGGAGTGCATTATCCCGTGACCCCACCTAACCGCCCCGTTGGCCTGCGGTTCTGGATGATCACCCTCGCAGCGTTGATGGCCATGGCCGTGACCGCGTCGCTGGGGCGCTGGCAGCTCTCGCGCGCGGCCGAAAAGCAGGCGCTGCAGAACATGCTGGACACCCGTGCAGTGTTGCCTGCAGTGGATGGGCGAGCGCTGATGGGAGGATCGGACGTGCAGGCACAACCCGGAGTGAGGGGCGCCAAGATGGGTGCCGACGGTGGCACTAATGCGCAACCGATCTCGGAGGAACTGGTGCACCGTGTTGTGGTGCTCGAAGGTCGCTGGCTCACCGCGCACACGGTGTACCTGGACAACCGCCAAATGCAGGGGCGCCCGGGGTTTTTTGTGCTCACACCGCTGCAACTCGCCGAAGGCGATGGGGTGGTGCTGGTGCAGCGTGGCTGGGTGCCGCGCAATTTCCAAGATCGCACCCAGTTGCCGCCGGTTTCCACGCCAGAGGGCTTGGTGCGCGTACAGGGCCGTGTTGCAGCAGCCCCATCCCGGCTGTATGAATTCCAGGGAGGCGATAGCGTCCAGGGGTCTTCGCGCATCCGGCAAAATCTCGACTTGGCAGCTTTTCGCGCTGAGACCGGACTGGCGCTTGCCAGCCTGACGGTGCAGCAGACCGGCGAAGCGGGTGCAGCCGGCGACGGCCTGCAACGCGACTGGCCCGTGGTGGGTGCAGGCGTCGACAAACACTACGGTTACGCATTTCAATGGTTCGGGCTCTGCGGCCTGATTGCACTTCTTTATGTCTGGTTCCAAATCGTCCGACGGTTCATTCGCCCGAGCAGCCAGCCTGCCCCCTGAAGCTGAGGCAGACCACCCGTTGGGACTGACGGTGCATACGCTGCCTTCCGCCGGTGATGCCGTGGCGACCGCTCAGCGCACCCGTTATGGGCGCTGGAAGATGCTGGCAGTGCTGGCCATTTGTGCAGCGCCCGTGATCGCGTCCTACTTCACTTACTACGTCGTGCGGCCGGAGGGGCGGCGCAATTACGGCGAGCTCATCGACCCCCAGCGCACCATGCCCGAGATCACTGCCGTCGCATTGGACGGCTCGCAGGTTGCTTTGCCGTCGCTCAAGGGGCAATGGCTGTTGGTGAGTGTGGGCGGTGGCGACTGTGACGCCGCTTGCCAGAAGCACCTTTACCTTCAGCGCCAGCTGCGAGAAAGCCTGGGCCGGGAGAAAGACCGGCTTGATTGGGTCTGGCTGGTGAACGATGCTGCCAACCCTCCCTCGGCGCTCTCCACCGCCCTCCAAAAAGCCACCGTTTTGCGTGTGGACCCTGCCGAACTGGCGGGCTGGCTTGCCCCCGCAAATGGCCAAGCCCTGCGTGACCACCTGTATGTGGTGGACCCCATGGGCAACTGGATGATGCGTTTTCCTGCTGCCATGGACTCCAATGGCGCTGCCAAAGCCAAGCGCGACCTTGAGCGGCTTCTGCGTGCATCGGCATCCTGGGACGAGGCCGGCCGCCCCGCCAAGCCATGATGGACACTACGCAGCCCTTGTACGACCTGGCGCCACTGGCCCGGCTCATGCTTTTGGGCGTGGTGATCGCCCTGGGGCCGCTGGCTTGGGTGTGGTGGCGCAACCGCGGTAGCTCACCCGTGCGCCGCTTGCAGGCGCTCACTGTGCTCACACTCTTCTTGACCTTTGACTTGG
>JBCNOJ010000396.1:0-4905 GCA_039593925.1 Acidovorax sp. | reverse complement strand
GGCTGCGCCAGCTGCACCACCAGCCGTTCCGGATTGGCCATGCCAAGACGTTTGGGGAACAGGTCCGAGAACAGAATGAACAAGGACGTGATGATCAGGAACGAGGCCAGAAACCCGGCCGTCTGGGCCGAGGGTTCTGCAAACCAAAGCTCGAACAGAGCGGTGAAGTGCGGGCTCAGGGCTCCCTCACCCACAATGCCGCCCAAAATGGCCACCGCGTTCTGCCCCACCTGCACCACGGTGAAGTAGTCCCCAGGCTGCTCCTGCATGCGCAGCACCTTGTCGGCCCGCGCGTCGCCTTCGTCGGCCATTTGCCGCAGGCGCAGGCGGCGGGCAGCGGCCAGCGAAATCTCCGCCATCGAGAAGAAAGCGCTGGTAGCAATCAGCAGCCCGATGACGAACAGGCTTTGGGACAGGGTCATGAGGGGCGTCAGAGCGTGGCACCGGGGCACACAGGGCTGATAAGTGTATCTGTGCCTCCCCGGTCAACGGCGGTGTTGCCGGGGGTGCCCCGCGCGTTGAAGCTCCGCTTGTCAAAGCTACTGCACGAACCCGATGCGGCCGCGCCCCGAAGCGGCCTTGGGCAGGTCGGCCACCTCCACGGTCGAGCGGCGGTCCAGCCGCGCATTGCCAAAGCCGGTCATCAACGCGCGCCGCATTTCGCGCGGCGGCATCTGCGCCAGATGGTCCAGCACGTCGTCCAGCGGCTCAGGGTCCAGCAGGCGGCCCCAGTCGTGTCCGGCGCGAATGCCGGTGTACAGGTTGCGTGCGATGTTTCGGGCCTGGTCCAGCGTGGGTGCCTCCACCTCGAACACGTTCATGCGGTTCAGGATGGGATCAGGAATGCCGCGCGGGTCGTTGGCCGTGGTGATCCAGATCACCTGGCTCGCGTCGATGGCCACCTCGGCAAATTCATCGGTAAAGCTCTGGGCCGTGTCGTGCTCCAGAAGACTGTACAGAGCGCCCAGTGGGTCGTACTGCGCGTCGGCACTGGCCTTATCGATCTCGTCCACCACGATGACCGGGTTGGCGTATTCGCCTTCCACCAGCGCCTCGAACACCTTGCCGGGGCGGGCGCCTTTCCACTGCGCGGACGAGCCCGACAGGAGCCAGCCCGCCGTCATGGAGCTCATGGGCAGCAGGTTCATGCCCGTGCCCAGCAGTTCGGCCAGGTGGCGCGCAAAGTGCGTCTTTCCGATGCCTGGCGGGCCCAGCAGCAGCATGGGCGTCACCTCCAGGCCATCACTGCTGTCCTGCGCCAGCGCCACGTGGCGCTTCACATCGTCCAGCACCTCGGTGAAATTGGGCAGCTGCTCGTAGAGGCTTGCCATGTCGGGCACGCCGGAGGGTTTGACCTGAAAGCGCTCGGGGCCGCGCTCCAGCATGCGTTCGTACACGGTGCGCAGGGTTTCGTATTCGCGTTGGTTGCCGGACTCCTGCAGCCGTGCAAGCTTGCGCTCGACATCGCCGGGGTGGAACACGTTGCGCATCTGGGCCACCGGCAGGCGCAAGGTGGCGGGTTGGGGAACAAGGCTATGGCTGGTCATTGCATGCTCTCCTTTTTTGCGTGAGGTCAGATCACGCAAACATTCAAGCACACAACGTGCCCACTGCAACATCGGAAAAATCCGCGCTTTGCAGGGCTGTTGCGGCCACACCATACGCCAGCCAAAAACGACAAAGCCGCCCGAAGGCGGCTTGTGGGTGAAGCAGAAAGTCGGGAGGAAGCTTGCCGCGCTGCGCAGGCCGGTCAGCCTTCGGCGCCCAGCACCTGCTTGAGTTCGCCCGACTCGTACATCTCCATCATGATGTCCGAGCCACCGATGAATTCGCCCTTGACGTACAGCTGCGGGATGGTGGGCCAGTTGCTGTATTCCTTGATGCCCTGGCGGATTTCGTCATCTTCCAGCACGTTGACGGTGACCACACTCTTGGTGTCCACGCCGCAGGCCTTCAGAATCTGGATGGCGCGGCCCGAGAAACCGCACATGGGGAAACTCGCGCTGCCCTTCATGAACAGCAGGATGTCGCTGGATTTGACGAGGGCGTCGATGCGTTGTTGGGTGTCGCTCATAGGGATTTCCAAGAAAGGTCTGGCGCGTAGAACGGCAGATTATCGCTTTTCTCAGCATCCGTGAGGCCGGTGGGGTCTGCTCACAGCTCTTTCAGTTCTTTCTCGATGCGCTGCAGGGCCTGGGTTTCGGCGTCGGCTTTTTTGAACAGGGCGTTGACCTTGTCCAACATGGCCTGGCTTTTGGCTTCGATGTGAATGCCCGTGATGGAAAGCTGCTGCGGATTTTTTTCGACCAGGTTGAGCAATTCCGTCACGGCGTTGAGCAGCCTCTGCATGGGCGGCATCATCTCCAGCAGCAGTCGCGCGGGGGCGCTCACCAGCCTTTCGTAGATGGGGTCGTATGCCTTTTTGAGGTCTTCCGGCTGGTTCAGTGCGGCTTTTGCATCATCGGCTTTGTTCAGCTCGGCCTGCACGGTGGCTTGGGCCTGGGGGATTTCCGCCAGCGCCAGCTTGAGCGTTTCACGCTTTTCGAAGTACTGCGCCGGCGTGCGAACCCATTGCAGTTCGCGCATGTTCTTGAGCAGGTTTTTGTCGTTCACGGCCTGGTTGAAGCGGATCATGATGTCGTAGTGGGCTGCGTAGCTGCCCAGTTCCTTGCGCATCTTTTCCGAGAGTCCTGGCATCATGCGGCGCGATTTTCCGAGCGCATCCGATTGCAAAAAGGCGATGAATGCCTTGCGTTCTTTGGGCTCGGCACTGCAGCCGGCCAGCAGCAGACCGCTGCCCAGGGCCAGGGTGCCGATTCGTGTGAGGGTATGGCGGCGTGATAGCGTGGTGTGTGACATGAAAGTAAGACCGGCGGTGCGCCCTGACGCAGGCATGGGCAGCCCGTCGCGCCAGTGGCCGGTAATTGGCGGATAGGTTTTTGGTGGTGGACGACGACGCGCACCGTGCGCGCTCTGCCGGTCGATGGCCGAGACACGTGGGCTGGCGAAAGCTGCTGTGCGCTGCTTCTCCCCCTCCCAGGAGCCAAGCGCCGCGCAGCGGCACGCGATTATTCGGGGTGCTCCAGGTCAACCAGGGCTGTGACCGGGTAACAGTTGTTTTCAGCTGATGGCAGGGTGTAAGTGGCGCGGGGGCTGAACAAGCCAAATCCGCGCAGCAAGGTCAGCGGCAGCCGCCAGTGCAACGGGCAATTCCGGCCAGGTCGCTGCGGCTTTGCACCTCGCGAAAGCCCTGCGCCGCCAACAAGGCCTGCACCGCTTCGGCCTGGTCATGGCCGTGTTCCAGCAGAAGCCATCCGCCAGGCGCGAGGCGGCTGGGGGCCTGCGCCACGATGGCGCGGATGTCGTCCAGACCATCGGCCCCGCTGGCGAGGGCCTGCAAAGGCTCATGGGTGAGGGCCGCCAGGTGCGGGTCGGCGCTGGCGATGTAGGGCGGGTTCGAGACAATGGCGTCAAACAGGCCACCGTCCAGGCGTGTCACGCCCGCCAGCCAGTTTGACTGCAGAAACTGCACAGGCAAACCAAGCCGCTGGGCATTGGCCTGCGCCACTGCCAGTGCATCAGCGCTGGCATCCACGGCCAGAATGCAGGCCGTAGGGCGCTGGCTTTGCAGCGCCAGGGCGATGGCGCCGCTGCCCGTGCCCAGGTCCAACACGCGCGGGGCGGGCAGGGCCGCAACCACGTCCAGCGCCCAGTCGACCAGGGTTTCGGTGTCGGGGCGCGGGTCCAGCACGCGGGCATCCACGTGCAAGGGCAGGCCATAAAACTCTTTGTGGCCCGTGAGGTATGCCACCGGCTCGCCCGCCGCCCGGCGCTGGCACATGGCCAGGAAGTGCGCATGCTGTTCCGGCGACAGCGCATCGGTGTCGTGCGCCAGCAGCCAGGCACGGTCGCTGCCAGCGCGGCCCACGGTGTGCAGCAGCAGCAACTGGGCGTCGATGCGCGCCAGACCCAGGGTGTGGGCCTGCGCCAGGGCTTGGGCCAGGGTGGGGGTGTTCACTATGATTTTGGTAGCTTCTGGCGCTTGATGGGTAAGCGCTAGGGGCTGATTTGTTTCAAATTTTCGTCAGACCGCACTCAGCTCCAGCTCTTCCAGCTGCTCTGCCTCGCGCGCGTGCTGCAGGGCCTGTAGCACATCACCCAGGTCGCCTTCCATCACCTGCAGTAGCTTGTACAGCGTGAGGTTGATGCGGTGGTCGGTCAGCCGCCCCTGCGGAAAGTTGTACGTGCGGATGCGGTCACTGCGGTCGCCGCTGCCGATCAGGCCCTTGCGCAGGGCGGCCTCCTTGGCGGCGCGTTCGCTGCGTTCTTTCTCCTGGATGCGGGCCTGCAGCACCTGCAGTGCCTTGGCCTTGTTGCTGTGCTGGCTGCGGCCGTCCTGGCATTCGGCCACGATGCCGGTGGGCAAGTGCACCACGCGCACAGCCGAGTCGGTTTTGTTGATGTGCTGGCCGCCCGCGCCCGATGCGCGGAAGGTGTCGATGCGCAGGTCCGCGGGGTTGAGCTTGATGGCCTCGTGCTCGTCGGGTTCGGGCATCACGGCCACGGTGCACGCGCTGGTGTGGATGCGGCCCTGCGTCTCGGTGGCGGGCACACGCTGCACGCGATGGCCCCCAGACTCGAACTTGAGGGCACCGTAAACATGATCGCCCTCGATGCGCAGCACGATTTCCTTGTAGCCGCCCAGTTCGGCCGCGTTCTCGCTCACCACCTCCACCCTCCAGCCCACGTTGGCAGCGTAGCGGGTGTACATGCGGGTGAGGTCGCCTGCGAACAGGGCCGATTCGTCGCCGCCCGTGCCTGCGCGGATTTCAACGAAGGCGTTGCGCGCGTCGTCGGGGTCCTTGGGCAGCAGCAGGCGTTGCAGCTCATCCTACAGTTGCAGCA
>JBCNOJ010000395.1:0-4915 GCA_039593925.1 Acidovorax sp. | reverse complement strand
CCACGGCCAGCTCCTCGATCATGAACTGGAAGTCGTAGTCGCCAGAGAGAGCGACGATCTTGCGCGCAGGGTCTGCGGCGCGCACGCCCAGGGCCGCGGGAATGGTCCAGCCCAGCGGGCCGGCCTGGCCGCAGTTGATCCAGTGGCGCGGGTTGTACACGTGCAGGAACTGCGCGGCCGCGATCTGCGAGAGGCCGATGGTGCTCACGTAGCAGGTGTCGTTGCCGAAGTTGTTGTTCATGCACTGGTACACGCGCTGCGGCTTCATCGGCGCTTCGTCGAAGTTGGTCTTGCGCAGCATCGTCTTCTTGCGCTCGATGCAGGCCTTGGCCCAGTCTCGGCGGTCGGGCAGGCGGCCCGCGGCCTTCATCTCCTCGGCCACCTCGACGAAGAGCTGCAGCGCGGCCTTGGCGTCCGACACGATGCCGAAGTCGGGCGTGAACACGCGGCCGATCTGCGTGGGCTCGATGTCGACGTGCACGAAGGTGCGGCCCTTGGTGTAGACGTCGATGGAGCCCGTGTGGCGGTTGGCCCAGCGGTTGCCGATGCCCAGCACGAAGTCGCTCGCGAGCATCGTGGCGTTGCCGTAGCGGTGGCTGGTCTGCAGGCCGCACATGCCGGCCATCAGCGGATGGTTGTCGGGAATGGAGCCCCAGCCCATGAGCGTGGGAATCACCGGGCCTCCACCGTGCCAGAGGCCGAGAGCTGAACGACGTTGCGCGGCTCGGGGGCGACGGAATTTTGAGAAAAAGCGGCTCCAGCACATGCCAGCAAAGCGCTGGCAGCTATCAGTTTGGTAGTTTTGTTCATAGCGAATGAGTCCTTGGTATCGGTGCGCTGCCCCTGCCCGGGGCGCGCGGGCCACCACCTTAACCGCACTCCGCAGGGACTGCGGCAAAGGGCTGGCAGCCGGTTTGCGAAGCTCCGCAAAACTTGTAACAGTTGGTCAAACCCCGGCCTAAAACCCGAACTTCGGCGTTTCAACTGGTCAGAATCGGCTCTGTTACAAATTGGACTTGATACCAACATGGCCACAACCCCCAATCGCACCGACAAAGTTCTCGTAGTGGACGACGATGCACGCATCCGCGACCTGCTGCGCCGCTACCTCACGCAAGAAGGCTTTGAAGTCATGGTCGCGGAAGATGGCAAGGCGTTGAACCGCCTGCTCTTGCGCGAAACAGTGGACATCATCGTGCTGGACTTGATGATGCCCGGCGAAGACGGTCTCTCGATCTGCCGCCGCCTGCGCGCCGCGAACGACCGCACCCCCATCATCATGCTTACCGCCAAGGGTGAGGACGTGGACCGCATCGTGGGCCTGGAGGTTGGAGCCGACGACTACCTGGGCAAGCCTTTCAACCCCCGCGAGCTGTTGGCCCGCATCCATGCCGTGCTGCGCCGCCGCCCTGCACAAGAGGCACCCGGCGCCCCCTCGGGCGACAACGAGGTGGTCACCTTCGGGCCCTTCACGTTTGACCTGGGCACGCGGGCCCTGCAGCGCAATGGCGAAGAATTGCCCCTGACCACCGGCGAATTTGCCATGCTGAAAGCGTTGGTGCGCCACCCTCGCCAGCCGCTGTCGCGTGAAAAGCTGGCGCTACTGGCCCGTGGCCGCGAGTTCGAACCCTTTGACCGCAGCCTGGATGTGCAAGTCTCGCGGCTGCGCAAGCTGGTGGAAGTGGATGCTGCGGCGCCTCGCTATATCCAGACCGTCTGGGGCGTGGGCTATGTCTTCGTACCGGACGGAACCAGCTGAGCTTCATGCGCAAGAACGACGGCCGGCCGAGGTCATCCCGGCAGCCGGAACATCCCCCCGCAGACGCCACCAGCCCCGCGCCGCTTGAATCCCTCCGCAGAGCGAGGGAGCAGCGCGCGCGCGTGGGCCTGAATCTTTTCTGGCGCACCTTCTTTCTGCTGGCGTTGCTGCTGGTGGGCAGCATCCTGGCATGGCTGCAAACGCTGCGCGCACTTGAATTCGAACCCCGAACACTGCATACCGCGCAGCAGATTGCTTCCTTGGTCAATCTGAGCCGCGCGGCGCTGGTGCACTCCGATGCCATTGCGCGCGTGTCGCTCATCAAGACCATGGCCGACCAGGAAGGTGTGCGCATCCTGCCACGCGAGCCTGCAGACAAATTTGCACTGCTGGACAACACCGCCCTGGGCAACCGCCTGACCGACGAACTGACCCAGCGCCTTGGGCCCGACACCATCGTGGCTCAGAACGTGAATGGCGAAAACGGCCTGTGGGTGGGCTTCAACATCAACGGCGATCCGAACTGGCTGCTGATGGACCGTTCCCGTTTCAGCCCTGCTGGGGGGCGGACCTGGTTGATCTGGCTGATCACTGCGGCGGCCCTTTCGCTGGCTGGCGCGGCGGCGATTGCGCGGCTCATCAACCGGCCACTCAAGCAACTGTCGTACGCTGCCAACCGGGTAAAAGACGGCGACTTTGCCGCCAGCCACCTGGACGAGGAAGTGGTGACCAGCGAAATCCGCGAGGTCAACATCGGCTTCAACCGCATGGCCCAAAAGCTCGCCAAGCTCGAGCAGGACCGCGCCGTGATGCTGGCCGGTATCTCGCACGACTTGCGCACGCCGCTGGCGCGCCTGCGGCTGGAAACCGAGATGAGCGTGACCGACGAAGTGGCCCGCGAGCACATGGTGGCCGATATCGTGCAACTGGACGCCACCATCGACAAGTTCCTGGACTACGCGCGGCCTGACCACGTCACGCTGACCCCGGTGAATTTGCATGCAGTGGTGTCGTCGTGCGTGTATGCCGTTCAGGACCACCGCGAGCTGCAGATCACCATGACGGTGCCCGAGGACCTCAACGTGTTGGCCGACGAAGTGGAGCTGGCCCGTGTGATCTCCAACCTGCTGGAGAACGCGCGCCGCTACGGCAAAGCGGAAGACACAGGCATTACCAGTGTGGACATTGCCGCCAAGGGCCGTGAGAACTGGGTGCTCGTCAAGCTGCGCGATCATGGTCCCGGGGTTCCACCAGAGCAACTCTCCAACCTGACGAAGCCTTTTTTCCGTGGCGACACGGCCCGCACCGCCGCCGCTGGCGCGGGGCTTGGTCTGTCGATTGTGGACAAGACGGTGCAGCGCATGGGCGGGATTTTCGCGCTGGCCAACTCCAGTACCGGCGGCTTGGTCGCTCACCTTCAATTGCAGCGTGCCACCGACCTGCCGCAGGGCGCGGACCCCAAACAACGGCTGCAGCGCCCTTCCGTCAAACGCCAGCTGCCCAGGCGGCGTGCGGAAGACAGGATGGCTTGAACCCTGCACCCAGGTCTCTCCGTCTCTCCATGAACAAAGCCCTCGCTTGGAGGGCTTTGTTGTTGGTGCCCCCACGGCCAGCAAACAGGTGTTTGCTGGCTTGGGCTCCCTTGGTCGTCAACGCACCATACAAGGCGACTTGTTGTTGAACTTCCAGCCGGGGATCAGGTACTGCATGGCGATCGCATCGTCGCGCGCACCCAGGCCGTGCTGCAGGTACAGACGGTGGGCGCGTTCCACCTCGTCCATGTCCAGCTCCACCCCCAGGCCGGACTTCTTGGGCAGGTCGATGAAGCCGTTCTTGATCTGGAAAGGCTGCTTCGTCAGGCGCTCGCCGTCCTGCCAGATCCAGTGCGTGTCGATGGCCGTCACACGGCCCGGGGCGGCCGCACCAACGTGCGTGAACATGGCCAGCGACACGTCAAAGTGGTTGTTGGAGTGCGAACCCCAGGTCAGGCCGAAGGCTTGGCACATCTGGGCCACGCGCACGGACCCGGCCATGGTCCAGAAGTGGGGGTCGGCCAGGGGGATGTCCACCGACTGCAGGGCCAGACTGTGCGCCATTTCGCGCCAGTCGGTGGCCACCATGTTGGTGGCGGTGGGCAGGCCGGTGGCGCGGCGGAACTCGGCCATCACCTCGCGGCCCGAGAACACGCCTTCTGCGCCACAAGGGTCTTCGGCATAAGCCATCACGCCATGCAGGTCGCGCGTGAGGCGGATGGCATCCTTCAGCAGCCAGCCGCCGTTGGGGTCCAGCGTCACGCGGGCTTCAGGGAAGCGCTCGTGCAGCGCGCGGATGGCCTCGACCTCGTCCTCGCTACGCAGCACACCGCCCTTGAGCTTGAAGTCGGCGAAACCGTAACGCTCGTAGGCAGCCTCGGCCAAGCGAACGATGCCCTCGGCCGTCATGGCCTTTTCGTTGCGCAGGCGGAACCAGTCGTTGTCAGCGCCGGGCTCGGTGCGGTAGGCCAGGTCGGTCTTGCTGCGGTCGCCCACGTAGAACAGGTAACCCAGCATCTGCACCGACTCACGCTGCACGCCATCGCCCAGCAGCGCGGCCACGGGCACGTTCAGGTGCTGGCCCAGCAGATCGAGAAACGCCGACTCCACCGCCGTCACGGCATGGATGGTGATGCGCAGGTCAAAGGTCTGCAGGCCGCGCCCGCCCGCATCGCGGTCGGCGAACTGGGCGCGCATGGCATTGAGCACGGCGTTGTGGTGGCCGATGGGCTGGCCCACGATGAGCGGTCGCGCATCCTCGATGGTTTGGCGGATCTTCTCGCCGCCAGGTACCTCGCCCACCCCGGTGTTGCCTGCGCTGTCACGCAGGATGAGCAGGTTGCGGGTGAAGTATGGACCGTGTGCGCCGCTCAGGTTCATGAGCATGCTGTCGTGGCCCGCCACAGGCACTACGCGCAGCTCGGTAACGACGGGCGTGGTGGCAGAAAGGATGGAGGAGGTGGTCATGGGTTGTAAAACGGAGATGGGGCGCACTAAAGCGCCCCAGTGTTGGAACTCAATCTGCCGTGATTTTTCGGGTCTCGATCACGGTCTTCCAGCGTGCGAATTCGCGGGCTTGATAGGCCGTGAAAGCCTCAGGCGTGCTGGCCACGATCTCCAGACC
>JBCNOJ010000394.1:0-4930 GCA_039593925.1 Acidovorax sp. | reverse complement strand
AGCCAAACACCACGATGGGCGCAATGGCCATCAGCGATGCCGCAGACAACTTGGCCCAGAACAGGCCCTCGGGGCTGGAGTACGACGCGATCAGCGTGGCCAGCGTGCCGGCCTTGGCGGCGCTCAGGTTCAGGCTCCAGAACGCCTCGTTCCATGACAGCACCAGGCACAAGAGGCCGGTGGATGCGAGCCCACCCATGCCCAGCGGCAGCAGCACCAGGCGCACCTCCTGCCACAGCGTGGCCCCGTCCATGCGAGCGGCTTCCAGAATCTCGCGCGGGATGTCCTTGAAGTGCGAGTACAGCATCCAGACCATGATGGGCAGGTTCGACAGCGCGAACACGATGATGAGCACGAGCTGTGTGTCGAGCAGGTGGCTCTTTTGTGCCAGCACGTAGATGGGCACCAGCGCGCCCACGGCGGGCATCATCTTGGTCGAAAGCATCCACATCAGGATGTCCTTGGTGTACTTGCCCTTGAAAAAGGCCATGGCATACGCCGCAGGCGCGGCCAGCATGAGCCCCAGCACGGTGGAGAGCACGCTGGTGATGACCGAGTTCTTGGCGTAGAGCAGGTAGTCGCTGCGCTCTTGCACCTCGTGAAAGTTTTCGAGCGTGGGCGTGAAGACGAACAGTGGCGGCACGGCAATGGCCTGCAGCTCGGTCTTGAACGCGGTGAGAAACAGCCAGGCCAGCGGAAACACTAGCAGCAGGGCCACGGCCCAGGCCGCAGCGGTGCGCAGGGCCAGCATGGCTAGTGGAAATTGAGAACGGCGTCGTGCGGTCATAAAAATGCGAGCCTTACTTGTCGAGGTTCTTGCCGACCATGCGGATGAGGAATACGGCCGCGATGTTGGCCAGCACCACCGCAAACAGCGCTCCAGCCGAGGCCACGCCCGCATCAAAATTGAGCAGCGCCTGCTTGAAGATCAAAAAGGTGACGTTGGTGCTGGCATCGCCAGGCCCCCCACCGGTGGTGGTGTAGATCTCGGCAAAGATGCTGAGCAAGAAGATGAGTTCGATCATCACCACCACGGCCACCGAGCGCGCGAGGTGCGGCACGTACAGGTAGCGCAGCTGCTGCAGGTAGTTGGCGCCGTCCATGCGCGAGGCTTCGAGCTGCTCGTGGTTCATGCTCTGCAGCGAGGTCATGAAGATCAGAGTGGCAAAAGGCAGCCATTGCCATGACACCATCACGATGACGGAGAACAGCGGGTAGTCAGTGAGCCAATCGACCGGCTGCGCGCCGAAGAACATCCACACCTGGGCGAGCACGCCGTAGATGGGGTTCATCATCATGTTCTTCCACATCAGCGCGTTCACCGTGGGCATGACGAAGAACGGCGAGATAAGTAGCACCCGCACAATGCCCCGCCCCGCAAACGGCTCGTTGATCAGCAGCGCAATCGCAATTCCGAACAACACCGTGATGAGGATTACGCTGCCCAACAGCAGCAGCGTGTTGACCACCGCCGTGCCAAACGAAGGGTCGGTGACGAAATACTCAAAGTTCTCCAGCCCGGCAAAACCAGTCTGGTCCGGCTGCATCAGGTTGTAGCGGATGAGCGAGAAGTAGATCGTCATCACCAGCGGCACGATCATCCACAGGAAGAGCGTGGCCATGGCTGGCGTGAGCAGCAGTCGGGGGAGCAGGCGGCGATTCATGGGAATTCCGGTACAGACTTACATAGCACGACAGGGGCAAGCACTCAGTGGGCGTAGCGAGCGGCCCGAGGTGGGGGTGCTGTACCGCAGCCGTACTCCCGTACGGCGAGGAACACCGCCCCCAGATCGGGCCGCGCAGTAGCCCAATGGGTGCTTGCCTACTTGTAGTAGCCGGCCTTCTTCATCTCACGGTCCGCCGTCACCTGGCTGGCCTTGAGCGCGGCGTCCACCGTTGTCTTGCCTGCCAGGGCTGCACTCATCTGCTGCCCCACCGCAATGCCGATGGCCTGGAACTCAGGAATCGCAGCGAACTGCACACCCACATACGGGCTCTTGGGCAAGGTCGAGTCAGTGGGGTTGGCTGAGTCGATCGCGGTCTTCTCTGCAGCAGCGAAGCGGGCGGCCTTCTGGAACTCGGGCGACGCGTAGGTGCTCTTGCGCGTGCCGGTGGGCACGTTGGCCCAGCCGTTGGTCTTGGCGACCAGCTGGATGTAGTCCTTGCTGGTGGACCAGGTGATGAACTTCTGCGCGGCTTCCACCTTCTTGGACCCTGCAGGGATCGCCAGATTCCACGACCACAACCAGTTGGCGCCCTTGGGCGTGTTCATGGTGGGCGCCTGGGCAAAGGCCATCTGGTCGGCGACCTTGGACTGCTTGGGATCGCTCACGAACGATGCGGCGATGGTCGCATCGATCCACATGCCGCACTTGCCCGAGTTGGTCAGCGCCAAAATTTCGTTGAAGCTGTTGGCGGACGAACCGGGAGGGCCGTAGTTCTTGAGCAGATCGACGTAGAAGGTGATCGCATCCTTCCAGGGCTTGGATTCGAGCTGGGGCTTCCACTGCATGTCAAACCACTGGCCGCCAAAGGTGTTGACCAGGGTGGTGATGAAGGCCATGTTGTCGCCCCAGCCCGGCTTGCCGCGCAGGCAGATGCCATACACGCCGTTCTTGGGATCGTGGATCTTGGCAGCCAGGTCCTTGATCTGTGGCCAGGTGGGGCGCTCGGGCACCTGCACACCGGCCTTGTCGGCCAAGTCCTTGCGGTACATCAGCATCGAGCTTTCGCCATAGAACGGCGCGGCAAACAGCTTGCCATCGATGGACAAGCCATTGCGCACGGCGGGCAGCAGGTCATCCACGTCGTAGGCGGCGTCGGTTTTCAGCTCCTGCAGCCAGCCCTTCTTGCCCCAGATTGGCGCCTCGTACATGCCGATCGTCATCACGTCGAACTGACCGCCCTTGGTGGCGATGTCGGTCGTCACGCGCTGGCGCAGCACGCCCTCTTCCAACGTCACCCACTTGAGCTTGATGTCGGGGTTGGCCTGCTCGAAGTTCTTGCTGAGCTTTTGCATCTCGATCATGTGGCCGTTGTTCACGGTGGCGATCACGAGCTCGGTCTGCTGGGCGTGGGCAGCACCGCCCAGTGACAGGGTCAGGGTGGTGGCGAGCGCAGCGGCCAGGGCAATACGCTGGGGTGCTTGGGTGCGGATGGCGGCGCGGTTGGACTGTGGCATCAGAAAAGTCTCCTCGGTCGTTGGTATGGGGAATCTGCCTTTCAACACCGGCGCAGGTCATGCTGGCATTGACGGACTGAACGATACCGATGCTCCGATGCTCGATTGGTACTCCCCCCACCAACACAAATACTTATTTGCACCAGGAGCTCAGGATTTACACCTAGTTTTGTCAATTAGGTATCTGGTTTTGCACAGGTTGGGGGCTCCTGAATCGGCGACCTTTGCCCCGATTTGCTATGAAATATGCAGCTGCAAGCGCTTTTCCACAAAGCGTCAACGGCCATTTCGGAGAATGTTTTTCAATGGAATTGCCACCCGCCGCTGCCGCGACGCCTCTCACCGATGAGCTCAGGCCTGCTGCGGAGGAGGCCGCACTAACCCGCCAACGAGCGACGGTGCACTGGGTGATGCTTTGACCCAAGCCCCATGGCGCCGAGGGCGCGCGCGGTCAGCGCCGCGCGTTTTCCATCATCGTTGCAACGTCGGCCGGCAGTGTCTTGGGGGCTCCCTGGTCTTGGACATCCCACTCTTCACCGCCGGTCAGCAGCCACACGCGCACCGCGTCCGTGGCGGGGTGAATCACCACAGCGGCAGCCTCGCTGCCCCCCAGCCCCACACGGTTGCCGGTGATGAAAAGCATCTCTCCTTCTTGCCTCAGCCGGCTGCTGACGGCCATGTTTTCGAGCAGCACCGGGTAGTTGGTAGCCCCGAGCAGCCCACGCAGCCGCTCGGCCAGCGGGCCCGTGCGCAGATAGTCAGTGCCATCGGTGGGGTAACGGCCCAGCTGTGCTTGCAGGCTGGGCCACGGGTTGGCTTCTTTGCTGGCATGGCCAGCGGCGGCGGCCGGATGCCCCCACCCACCCGATGTGCCCGATGTCTCGGACGAAACAGCTGCAGCGGGCAAGGTGGGCGCCGTGCCTCCGCAGCCAGACAGCAACCCTGCCACGGGCAGTGCGGCGAGCAAGAAGCGGCGCAGAAAGGCACGGGGACGCAGTCGCATGATTGGAAGTTCTTTTCAAAAAGGGCTGAGGAAAGGGAATTGGCGGCAAGCATATTGCAGACCGACCGAAGACCTAAAATCACCGGTTTCGCCTTTCCCGGACCGCCATGACCGAACACGCCCGCCCCGTCCGCTCGCAATACGAAGACTTCATGCGCCATGTGTTCACACACGGCGTAGAAAAAGCCGACCGCACGGGCACAGGCACCCGCAGCGTCTTTGGCCACCAGATGCGGTTCGATCTGAAGGAAGGCTTTCCGCTGGTCACCACGAAGAAGGTGCACCTGCGCTCCATCATTCAGGAACTGCTGTGGTTCCTCACAGGGTCGAGCAACAACAATTGGCTGAAAGAACGCGGCGTCACCATCTGGGACGAATGGGCGCGCGAGGACGGCGACCTCGGCCCCGTGTACGGCGTGCAGTGGCGCAGCTGGCCGACGCCCGAGGGCGGCCACATCGACCAGATCGCCGAAGTCATCAAGACGCTGAAGACCAACCCCGATTCGCGCCGCATCATCGTGAGCGCATGGAACGTGGCTGAACTGTCGAAGATGGCGCTCATGCCCTGCCACGCCTTCTTCCAGTTCTACGTGGCTCCGCCGCAGGCCGAGGGCGAGCGCGGCAAGCTCAGCTGCCAGCTCTACCAGCGCAGCGCCGACATCTTCCTGGGCGTGCCCTTCAACATCGCGAGCTATGCGCTGCTCACGCACATGATCGCGCAGCAGTGCGACCTCGACGTGGGCGAC
>JBCNOJ010000393.1:0-4933 GCA_039593925.1 Acidovorax sp. | reverse complement strand
AGCACGGCGATCTGCGTGGCGCCCTGGGCGATGGCACCGAGCCACACATCCAGCCCCAGGCTGGCCGTATGCCAGACCGCCAGCGGAATGACCTGGGCCGGCACGCCCTGCGCCACGCCCAGCCGCGCGGCCCGGCCCAGCTCGTCGATCAGGCGCTGGCCCTGCTCCTGGCTGTGCAGCAGCAGCGTGGGCTGCCGGCCGCCCGCCGCGGCGTAGGTGGACAGCAGCGTGCGGATATTCGTGCCCTGGTCCTGCGCCGTCGGGTAGGCGAACGAGAGCGGGCCGGTCGGGCACACCGTGGTGCAGGCGCCGCAGCCCACGCACAGGTGCGGGTTGACCTGGATCTGCTGGCGCGCCTTGTCGCTGCGGATGGCTTCGGCCGAGCAGATGTCCACGCAGGCGTTGCAGCCCACTTCCTGGTTGCGGCTGTGGGCGCAGAGCTTTTGCCGGTAGGTGAAGAACTTGGGCTTCTCGAATTCGCCGACCAGCTCGCGCAGGCGCATCAGCGTCGCCACGTCGCGCCCGTCCCAGCGGAAATAGCCCTGCGGCAGCGCATGCTGCATGAACGTGGGCGTTGCAGTGGCGGAGCGCAGGTCCAGCACCAGATCAAAACGCTCGTTCTGCGCCACCGCATCGCGGCTGAAGTCGATGGCGCCCGCCACCTGGCACACCTTGACACAGGCGCGGTGCGATTGGCACGCGGCGAGGTCGATCTGGTAATCCAGGCCAATGGCGTTCTCGGGGCAGGCCGCCACGCAGGCATTGCAGCGGGTGCACAGATCCAGGTCGATGGGGTTGTCGGCCTTCCATTGCAGCTCGAAAGCGCCCAGCCAGCCCGTGAGTCCCGTGATGCGCCCGCCCAGCACCGGAAACCGCCGCGCCTGCGCACCGCCTGCATTGCCGGGCCCCTGGGTGAACAAGGTCACATCCAGCATATCCGACACCAGAGCGGCGGCCTTCTCTGCCTGGTCGAGCGGGCCGATGATGAGCACACGACCCGAGCTTTTGTAGGTGACTGTGGGCACCGGCTCTGGATCGGGCAGTTTTGCTGCCGCCAGCAGCGCGGCAATCTTGGGGGTGGCCCTGGCGGCATCACGGCTCCAGCCACCCGTTTCGCGGATGTTCACGAACCGGATGGGCGACACGGCCCCCTCGGTCTGCTGGCCCAGGTCGCCAAACAGGCGTTGCTCTTGAGTGCAGGCCACCACCACGTCGTCGCCAGAGCGGATGGCTTTCTGATACGCCCCTGCGTCGCGACGGCACAGGGTGGAGTGAAGGGTCAGGTCTTCATGCAGTGCCTCGCCCAACGCCTTGGCGTTGAGGGGCATCGTCTGGTTGCAGTCGCAAATGAGCGTCGTGGTCATCGTGGGTGTGGCTGGCTGGCGGGGCCACCCCTTCCTCTTCAGAACGGGCAACCTGCGCAGGCTCGCTGGTGGGAACGCTAGGAACAGCGTTGCATACCTCGGACTGTGCCACGTCTGTGGCGTAAACCCCCTCCGCATCATCCCGAGGCTGAGCGGCATCCGGGGCTATTGGGGCTATTGCTCCGGCGCCATCGCCCGCTGGTTTGCCCTCTGCCTTCTTCTCACCGTCAAAAAAACCCAGCGCATGGGCACTGGCCATTTTGCGCAGTGCGCCTGCAGGCAACGGGTCTGGCTGGGTGTAGTCGCCGATGTAGATGTCGAGCCCGTCCATCACATTGAAGTGCGGGTCGGCAAACAATTTTTTCATCGCGAGGTTGCGCACCTCAGGCGAAACCGCACGGGACACGAAAGGCTTGAAATCAGACTGCGGTGTGAGCGCTTGTGCGTCTGCCAGCGTGGGGGGCGGTGGCTCGCTGACCGGTGCCGCGGGGGCCGCCGGGGTGGGGGCCGCCGCAGCTTGCGCCGAAGCCGGCGCTGGCACGGCGACTTCCGGGGCCAACGTGGGCGGTGGTGGCTCCTCCAGCGGCTTGCCTTCTCGCACATCCTGCTTGCGGCGCGACCATCGGCCGAGGAATCCGTCAGCCATGGTTGCGCCCTCCGCCACGTTGCTTCTCTGTGGACACCGACGCTGGGTTGCCGAAGCGGTCCGTCAGCGATTGAAAGCTGTCCGGCCGTTTGCGGCGCTTGGGTTCTGGCTGGTAGTGCTCGGCCACAAAAGCCCGAAGCGCCTCCACCACTTCGGGCGCTGCAGGCACCTGCTCCACGCTTTCCTGCGCATCGAGCCATCGGCCGGCATCGTGGTAGCTCAGGCTCACGGCCACGGGGCGGGCCAATGGGATCTCGCCCGAGCCGGCGTCTTCATCCCGGCGCCACATCACAAACCAGCAGGGCGCAGGCGAGGTGAGATTGAGGTGGTAGCCCTCGGCATCATCCCGAAACAGTTCCACCCGAAAGCCCGGGAACAACCAGCGTTGTTCGCGCTCGCCCTGAATGATCTGGCGTGGCTCGGCACCAAACGCGGGCTCGTTGATCACCACTTCGGCCAGCGACCACCGCCAGGGTTGCCAGCGGTTGTCGATGTGCTCGCACCGCATGATCACAGCAACGTCGGTATAGGGGCGCTCAGTCATGGGCGCAGACTTTAACCCCGCAGCCGCCGTGCGCAGAACAATGCCCGCAAAGCCCGCAACACGCGCACGGGGTCACACGGCCTCAGGCGGCTGTGCCCTCGCCCTCCAACGCCTCTACAGCCACCGCGCAGTACTTGAACTCGGGGATCTTGCCAAACGGGTCCAGCGCCGCATTGGTCAGCAGATTAGCCGCTGCCTCCACGTACGCGAACGGCATGAACACCGTGCCGCGCGGCGTGCCGTCGTCGCGGCGCACGCGCACCTGCACCATGCCGCGCCGGGAACGAATACCCACCAGCGACCCGGGCGCCACACCCAGCCGAGCCAGCTCGTCACCGTGCAGCGATGCCGTGGCCATGGGCTCGATGGCGTCGAGCACGGTGCTGCGCCGCGTCATGCTGCCGGTGTGCCAATGCTCCAGTTGGCGGCCGGTGATAAGCACCAGAGGGTAATCGGCGTCGGGCTTCTCAGCCGCTGGGATCACGCTGGCAGGCACCAGTTGCAAGCGGCCTGTGGGCGTAGGGAATTTTTCAGTAAAGACGATGGGCTGGCCGGGGTCATCGGGCGTGAGGCAGGGGTAGGTCACGCTGGAGTCGCGCTCCAGCCGATCCCAGGTGATGCCCTCGATGCTGGCGTGCATGGCCTGGCGCATTTCGTCGTACACGGCGGCCACGCCGGATTCTTCGCCCTCGTAGTTCCAGCCCAGTCCCATGCGCTGCGCGATCTGCTGAATGATCCACAGGTCCGGCCGCGAATCGCCCGGCGGGTTCAGCGCACGGCGGCCCATCTGCACCATGCGGTCGGTGTTGCTGGCGGTGCCGGTCTTCTCGGGCCAGGCGCTGGCGGGCAGCACCACATCGGCCAGCCAGGCTGTTTCGGTCAAAAAGATGTCCTGCACCACTAGGTGCGACAAGCTGGACAGAGCGTGGCGCGCGTGGTTCAGGTCAGGGTCGCTCATGGCCGGGTTCTCGCCCATGATGTACATGCCGCGCACCTTGTGCGGGTCGCTGTCAGGCACCAGGGCCTTGTGCATGATCTCGACCACCGTGTAGCCCGGCGCTTCGTCCAACTTTGTGCCCCAGAAGTCCTCGAACCACGCATGTGCACCCGCGTTGTCCACGCGCTGGTAGTTGGGGAACATCATCGGGATCAGCCCCGCGTCGCTCGCGCCCTGCACATTGTTCTGGCCGCGCAACGGGTGCAGGCCGGAGCCGGGCTTGCCGATCTGGCCCGTGACGGCGCACAATGCAATCAGGCAGCGCGCGTTGTCGGTGCCGTGAACGTGCTGGCTCACGCCCATGCCCCACAGAATCATCGACGCCTTCGCCGTGGCAAACGCGCGCGCCACTTCACGCAGCGTCTCGGCCGGGATGCCGCACACCGGGGCCATGGCCTCGGGGCTGCAGCCCCTCACGTTGGCCTTGAGGGCCTCGAAGTTGTTGGCGCGACCATTAATGAAAGCCTCGTCGACCAGCCCCTCGTCAATCACTGTGTGGATCAGCGCATTGAGCATGGCCACATCGGTGTCGGCCTTGAACTGCAACGTGCGCCAGGCATGGCGGCCAATGTCGGTCACGCGCGGGTCGGCCAGCACGATCTTGGCGCCGCGCTTCGCCGCGTTCTTCATCCAGGTGGCAGCCACGGGGTGGTTGGCCGTGGGGTTGGAGCCGATCACAAAGATCAGCTCGGCATGCTCGACGTCGTTCACCGGGTTGCTCACCGCGCCGGAGCCCACGCCTTCGAGCAGCGCGGCCACGCTGGACGCGTGGCACAGACGCGTGCAGTGGTCCACGTTGTTGCTGCCAAAGCCGGTGCGCACCAGCTTCTGGAACAGATAGGCCTCTTCGTTGCTGCCCTTGGCCGAGCCAAAGCCCGCCAACGCCTTGGGGCCGTGGGTGTCGCGCAGGTTTTTGAGCGTGCCAGCGGCAAGGTCCAGCGCCTCGTCCCAGGTCGCTTCGCGGAAGGTATCGCGCCAGCCGGCACCGTAGGGGCGCACCTCCTTGGGCACGCCGGGCTTGCGGATGAGCGGCACTGTCAGGCGGTCGGGGTGGTGGGCGTAGTCAAAACCAAATCTCCCCTTCACGCACAGGCGGCCCTGGTTGGCGGGGCCGTCGCGGCCTTCCACGCTGATGATCTTTTCATCGCGCACGTTGTAGGTGATGAGACATCCCACACCACAGAACGGGCAGACCGAATCGACCTTGCGATCCACCTTTTGCGAGCCGATGTGCGTCTTAGGGCCGAGCGCGCCCGTGGGGCAGGCCTGCACGCATTCGCCGCAGGCCACGCAGGTGCTCTCGGCCATGGGGTCGTCCAGGTCGAACACGATCTTGCTCTCCCCGCCGCGCAGGGCGCAGCCGACTACATCGTTGACCTCCT
>JBCNOJ010000392.1:0-4935 GCA_039593925.1 Acidovorax sp. | reverse complement strand
AGCACCCCAGGTTGCCTCGGAGCGAAGCGCAGGGGTCGCAAACAGCAGGGTCGCCTTCTCTTTGGTGACTTTCTCTTGGCGACGCAAGAGAAAGTTACTGCGCCGCCGGGCGCACACCCCGGCTCCCGCCCTCAAACTAGGCACACCGCAGCGATCAGCGAGCGTGCCTGCCCCGGCTTCGAAAAGCTCAACCCGAACGGCTCAAAGGACATCAGAAACTAAAAATGATAGCTGCCAGCGCTTGCTGCACAAGCGCTAGAGCCAAAAAACACTACAAAACCCTGCCATACCACCACACCGACAACCCGGCCGCCAACAACGCCAGCGCCGCCCCCAGCAACGCCAGCAAGGAAGACACCTCCGTCTCCTTCTTCTCCACCGTCAACCGCGAACTCAGCGTCTCGTACACCTTCTTCAAATCCGCCGCGGTGGCGGCATGGAAATACTCCGCATTCGTGCGCGTGGCCACGGCCTTGAGCGTTTCCTCGTCCAGCCGCACGCGCATGGACCAGCCTTCAAAACCGATCGTCTCGCCTTGCACCGTGCCCACCCCCACCGTGTACACGCGCACGCCCCGGTCGGCCGCCCACTTGGCGGCTTCCAGCGGGTCCACGCCGGTGGTGCGCTGGCCGTCGGTCAGCATGATGATCGCGGCCGAGTTGTACGAGCCGGGGGCCACGGGCGTGAAGGGCTTGGCTGCGTCCTGCTGCTTGCCAATCTCTTCGATGGGGCGGGGGCGCATGGCCTGGCGGCCGCCCAGGGCGGCGATGTCGATGCCCGCTTCGGGGAACAAGGTGGCCAGCGACAGCATGATGCCGTTGCCCGTCGCCGTGCCACGCTGCAGCTGAAAGCTGTCGATGGCTTTGACCAGGTCGTCGCGGCTCTGGGTGGGCAGTTGGGCCAGCTGGGCGCTGCCCGCAAAGGCCACGATGCCCACGCGCACGTGGCGGGGCAGCTCGGCAATGAAGGCCTTGGCCGCGTTCTGGGCGGCGGTGATGCGGTCGGGCTCCACATCGGTGGCGCGCATGCTGCCCGATACGTCCATGGCCAGCATGATGGTCTGGTCCTGCGAGGGCAGTGTGATGACGGCCAGCGGGCGTGCGGCGGCCAGCAGCAGGGCCACCAGAGCCAGCAGGAACAGTGCGGGCGGAATGTGGCGCCGCAGGTTCTGGCCGGGGCCCATGGCTTCGCGCACCAGGGACAGGCTGGAGTAGCTCAGCGCTGTTTTCTTGCGCCGGTGCAGCAGCCACCAGTACAGCAGCACCAGCAGGGGCACAACCAGCAGCAGCCAGAGCAGGGTGGGCCAGAGAAAAACCATGGTGTGTTTCCTTGGAGGCGGTTCAGGCAGCTTGCCAGGCTGCGGCAGAGGTGCCCGCGGGCATGCGGGCAGGGGTGGTGCGCACGCGGCGCTGGCGCAGGTCCATGAAGCGCAGCAGCGCATCCACCAGATCGTCGTCGGTGCTCAGCTCCAGCGTGTCGGCCCCGGCGCGCGCCAAGCCCTCGCGCAGGCAGGCCTCGCGCTGGGCCGCAAGGCGGGCAAAGCGGTGGCGAAAGCCCGCGTCGTGCGTGTCCACCTGCAGCTGCTCACCGCTTTCGGCGTCGCGCAGCGTGACGAGGCCCACGTCGGGCAGTTCCAGCTCCAGCGGGTCCAGCAGGCGCACGGCCACCACGTCGTGGCGCTGGGCCAGCTGGGCCAGTGGCTTTTCCCAACCCGGGGCGCTGATGAAGTCGGACACCACGAACACCGTGGAGCGGCGGCGCAGTGTGGCAAGCCCTGCCTGCAACAGCCGGTGCAGCTCGGTGCCAGCGTTGCCTTGTGCTGGCTCTGTCGCTGGGGTCAGCAGCCGGTGCACCAGGTGCAGCACATGGGCGCGGCTGCTGCGGGGCGGTAGCACGTGGTCCACGGCGCGTTGCGCATCGGCGCCTTCCTCACCATGGCCATAAAGCATGGCGCCCACGCGGTTGCCGTGCCGCGTCAGCAGGCGCGACAGCACGGCCACGAAGCCGGTCAGGATGTCGCGCTTGGCGTTGCCCTGGGGGCCGAAGTTGATGGAGGGGCTCAGGTCCAGCAGAAACCAGGCGGTCATCTCGCGGTCTTCGGTGAACACGCGCACGTGCGGCAGGTTCAGGCGCGCCGTCACGTTCCAGTCGATGTGGCGCACGTCATCGTGCGGCTGGTATTCGCGCAGGTCGGCCAGGTCCAGGCCGCTGCCGCGCATGAGGGTGCGGTAGTCGCCCTGCAGCAGGCCATCGAGCCGGCGGATGACTTTCCACTCCAGCTCGCGCAGCAGACGGTCTGCCTGGCCGGGCAGCGTGGGCAGCGTGCGCACCGTAGCGGATGCGCCCTGCGATTCAGGCGGTTTTTTGCTGGGGCTGTTCATGGTGCAACGGCCGCGCGGGCGCCGGTATCTTGGCCATGATGCGCTGTATGAGCGCATCGGCATCCAGCCCTTCTGACAGCGCCTCGTACGACAGCGCCAGGCGGTGGCGCAGCACGTCGGCGGCCAGGTCCACCATGTCTTCGGGCAGCACGTAATTGCGCCCGCGCAGCATGGCCAGGGCCTGAGCGCCTTCGGCCAGGGCGATGGTAGCGCGTGGGCTGGCGCCGCAGCCGATGTAGCCGGCCAGGTCCTTCAGGCCGTGCCGCGCAGGCTCGCGCGTGGCGGCCACCAGCTTCACGGCGTACTGCAGCATCGACGGGTCCACATACACGCTGCGGCACTCGGCCTGCAGCGCCGCCAGCTGCGCCGTGGTGGCCACGGGCAGCACCTGCACGGGCACATCCAGCGCGCGCTGGGCGATCACGAATTCTTCTTCTTCGGTCGGGTAGCCGAGCAGCACCTTCATCATGAAACGGTCCACCTGGGCTTCGGGCAGCGCGTAGGTGCCTTCGGTCTCGATGGGGTTCTGGGTGGCCATCACCAGGAAGGGCTCGGGCACCTTGTGGGTTTCGCCCGCAATGGTCACCTGGCGCTCCTGCATCACTTCCAGCAGCGCGCTCTGCACCTTGGCGGGCGCGCGGTTGATCTCGTCGGCCAGCAGCAGGTGGGTGAACACCGGGCCCAGCGTGGTGCTGAACTCGCCGGTCTTCTGGTTGTACATGCGCGTGCCCACGAGGTCGGCGGGCACCAGGTCGGGCGTGAACTGGATGCGCTTGAAGCTGCCCTGGATGGTGCTGGCCAACGTCTTCACCGTGAGCGTCTTGGCCAGGCCCGGCACGCCTTCCACCAGCAGGTGGCCCTGCGCCAGCATGGCCACCATGACGCGCTCCAGAAAGCGGTCCTGGCCCACCACCACGCGCTTGACCTCGTAAAGCACCTGTTCCATCAGCGTGGCGGTGTTCTTTGTGGCTTCCATGGGAGTCCTTCCTTGTCTGTGATCGATCAACGGTACGGCGAAACGCCTTCAGCCTGCACAACGAACTAAAACGGCGGCATGCCCACGGCAGACGCTGCGTTTTCAATGGGCACGGCAAACCCGATGCCGATGAAGGTGCGCGCGGGGGTAGGGTTAAGGATGGCCGTGACGATGCCCACCACTTCTCCATCCAGAGTGACCAGCGGGCCGCCCGAGTTGCCGGGGTTGGCGGCCGCGTCGAACTGGATCAGGTTGCTGAGCTGGCGCTTGCCCTCGGGCGAAGTGAATTCGCGCTTGAGGCCCGACACCACCCCGGCCGACGCCGAAGGGCCGATGCCGAACGGGAAACCCACCGCCACGACATGGTCGCCCGGGCGCAGGTCTTGTGTGGAGCGCAGCGGCGCGGCCTCCAGGTCGTCTGGAATCTTGTGCGCTTGCAGCACGGCCAGGTCGTTTTCGGGCTGGGCGCCGGTGATGCTGGCGGTGGTTTCCATGCCGTCGTAGAACGTGACCACGATGCGGTCGGAGCCGGACACCACGTGCAGGTTGGTCAGGATGGTGCCCTTGTCCACGATCACCACACCCGTGCCGACGCCGCGTTCGACCTCTTCCTTGCCGTTCTTGCTACGCCCGTAACCCACCACCCGCACCACCGATGGTGCAACGGCCTCCACCGCGCGCGCTGCCGCAGACGGCGGCGTGGTGGTTTCCAGCGTGCGCAGCACAGCGGCGTCGATGTCTTCCTGGGTGATCTTGCGGGCCGGAGTGCGCGGGTTCAGCCACAGGCTGGCCGCCAGCAGTGCGGCCAACAGCACCACCGTGGCCCACAGCGCCTGCACTTGGCGCCGCGACACGGTGTGCGCAGGCGTGGGCGATAAGGTCGTGGAAGCGGATGGGGCTGCACCTGGGATGCCACCGGTAGGTGCGTTCGCTGAGCCCGCATACGCCGATGCGGTCGCCTCTGCATCCCCACCCGCGCGGGCAGCGGGGCGTCGTGTGGGGCGGGAGCTGCTGTAGTGGGCGGGCCGGGGCATCCTGTCACCTTTACTTACGGAATGCGCCGCAGATCGGGCGCACGGTTAAAAAGGGGCACACGGTTTTCACGTTAGCACGTATCGCTGCGGAATGCACTTTCCAGGGTTTCAGCTTGGGGCATCATTCCGGCATGACCTTATGGATCGACACGCACTGCCATCTGGATGCCCCCGAGTTCGACGCTGACCGAGACGCGGTGCGCGCCGCAGCACGTGCACACGGCGTGGCGCATTGTGTGATTCCGGCGGTGGAGCGCAGCAACTGGAGCGTGGTGCGCAACCTGGCGCACCACCATGGGGACAGCTACGCCCTCGGCATCCACCCGCTGTACACCGGACGTGCCGAGTACGGTGATCTGGACCGCCTGGGCGAGATGCTGGAGCATTGCCATGCTGACCCGCGCCTCGTGGCCATTGGCGAGATCGGGCTTGATTACTTCGTGCCGGGGCTCGACCCTGTGCGGCAGGAGCGCTTTTACCGCGCACAGTTGCAGTTGGCGCGCCGCTGGGGGTTGCCGGTGATCCTGCATGTGCGGCGCTCGGC
>JBCNOJ010000391.1:0-4948 GCA_039593925.1 Acidovorax sp. | reverse complement strand
GCATGTCAAAGCCCTTGATCTTGCGGCCGAACACGGGAAGCGCCTCGCGCAGCGCTTCGATGGCGTAGCCGGGCAGGGCGGCGTGCAAATCGCCCAGCGCCACGCCGGGCTTGTACGAAGGCTCCACGCTGCCCAGCTGGGTTGAAGGCTTGCCCGCAATGAACTCGCCCACCAGCTGGCCCGGCGCGCTGTAGTCACGCCCGCCCAGCACAAAGGCGTTGGATTCGAGCTGGCGCTGCAGCACGCTGCCCGACAGCGGATGGAACTGCCCGGCAGGCAGGGCCTCCACGCCGTAGGTCTGGCCCAGGTGGGTTTCAAACGCCTGCGCGTCCTGCGGGTAGTCGCGCGGATCGATGCCCACCACCATGCCCGCGTTGGCGTTGCGTTCGTTGCGCGAATACTGGCTCATGCCGTTGGTCACCACGCGGTTGGGTTCGCTGGTGGCGGCCACCACGGTGCCGCCGGGGCACATGCAGAAGCTGTACACCGCGCGGCCGTTGGCGGCGTGGTGCACCAGCTTGTAGTCGGCCGCGCCCAGCAGCGGGTGGCCCGCGTGGCGGCCCCAGCGGGCGCGGTCGATCACGCCTTGCGGGTGCTCAATGCGAAAGCCGATGGAAAACGGCTTGGCCTCCATGGCCACGCCGCGCTGGTACAGCATGGCAAAGGTGTCGCGCGAGCTGTGGCCCAGCGCCATCACGACGTGGTCGGCGCGCAGCTCGGTGGTCTCGCCCGTGGCCTGGTTCAGCACCTTCAGGCCGCGCAGTTGGCGCTGCTCGCCCTGGCCTTCGATGATCACGTCCGTCACGCGCTGCTCAAAGCGGATCTCGCCGCCCAGCGCAATGATCTGCTCGCGCAGGTTTTCCACCACCTTCACCAGCTTGAAGGTACCGATGTGCGGGTGGGCCACGTACAGGATTTCTTCGGGTGCGCCGACCTTGACGAACTCGTTCATCACCTTGCGGCCCAGGTGGCGCGGGTCCTTGATCTGGCTGTAGAGCTTGCCGTCGCTGAAGGTGCCTGCGCCGCCTTCGCCGAACTGTACGTTGCTCTCGGCATGCAGCTCACGCTTGCGCCACAGGCCCCAGGTGTCCTTGGTGCGTTCACGCACGGTCTTGCCGCGCTCCAGCACGATGGGTTTGAAGCCCATTTGCGCCAGCACCAGCGCCGCAAAGATGCCGCAGGGCCCAAAACCTACCACCACCGGGCGCAGGGGCAGGTCGGCAGGCGCCTGGCCCACGGGGTGCCAGGCCATGTCGGGTGTGGGCTGGATGTGCGGGTTGCCAGAAAACTTTGCGAGCAGCGCTGCTTCGCGTTCGGGCTGGGCCAGCGTGATGTCCACGATGTACACCGCCAGCAGGTCTGCCTTGCGGGCGTCGAAGCTGCGCTTGAAGACGTGCAGGTGGGCGATGTCGGCGTCGGAGATGCCCAGGATGTGGGTGACGGCGGCGCGCAGGGGCGCCTCGGGGGCCTCGGCCACGGTGAAAGGCAGCCGGATTTCAGAGAGTCGGATCATGTGCTTTGGGGCCCGTGTCGATCGGGCGAAAGGCAATGGCGTGGGGCCGCGATGATACGGGCTGTAGGCCATCCGGGAAAGCCCTGCAAGCCTTCGCCCCACGGAGCATGGGGAGCTCAAATGCTTCTAATTTAGTAGCTATTGGCGCTTGTTCGATAAGCGCTAGAGGCCATTTTTATGGCTATTCTTGCCCAGCGTGGTCGCCGTTGCTGGGCTCGGCGTGTTGCCGCCAGCGCAACTCGGCCACGCCGAACGCCAATGCCGCCAGCACCAACGGCCCGAAGTAATACAGCGCCCGGTAGGCCAGCAGGGCGGCCAGCACTTCCTCTTGCCCCAAGGCCTGGGTGGTCAACAGAGCCACGCCCAGAGCCTCCAACACGCCTAGGCCGGCGGGCACGCGCAGAACCAGTCCGGCCACGGCCCCCATCAGCACGGTGGCTAACGCAGCAGGGTAGCTCACCTGGCCTTGCAGCACCGTCCATAACGCAGCGCCCATCAGCATCCAGTTGGTGGCCGATACGCCCACTTGCCACAAGGCCACAGGCCAGTGCGGCAGCGGAAACGCATGGCCCCGCAGCGTGAGTGCACGGCCTGCGCGCAGCGCGCACAGCAAAACGTAAGCCACAGGCAGGCACCCCAGCAACGTGCCGCCCAGGCGCCACTGCCAGGCCGCAGGTGTCCAGCCTGCAATGGCGGGGGGCAGCCATGCCCATGCCAGCACGCCAGCCAGCAGCAGGTAGCCCACCCAGTTGGTGAGGATGCTGGTGCCCACCACCTGGCCGATAGTGCCTGCGTCCACGCCCAGGCGCGCATACAGCCGGTAGCGCACACCAACCCCGCCAATCAGCGAGCCCAGGTTGAGCGTGAACGGGTAGCTCGTCATCGCAATGCCCAGCGTGGTGGCGCGCGGCAGCCGGTGACCGCTGCAATGGCGGCCCACCCAGTCGAACGTGCCGTAGGTGAAGTGGCTGAGCAACGCCAGCCCGCCGGCCACAGCCAGCGGCGCAGGGGGCAGGTCGCGCAGGGCCTGCAGCACGGCAAGCCAGTTCACCGTGCGGGCCTGCCGCACGATGAGCCACGCCACCACCGCAAAAAAAGCCATCGCCACGCCCCGGGTGGCCCACGGCCACCAGGCGCGCTGCGGCCACTGCCGCCAGCCGCCCGCGCTGCGTGCTTCGCTGCTGGAGCGCGGGGCGGTGGCGTCTGCAGCCTCCGCTCTCTCCGCCGAGGCGGCCGCGTTACCGTCGGCGAGCAGCGTGGAATGGCCCATGGCGTTGCCCGCTGGTTGTCTGTGCTCAGCCCGCCGCGGGCGTACCGGCGGGCTCCGCGGCGCTGTTGCCCGCAACCGGGTTCGCCAGCGCGATGGTGGGTTGGTGCCGCGGCAGCCAGCCTGCCCAGGCGGGGAACCAGCGCATCAAATGGAAAACGGCATAGCTGCGCACCAGGCGCAAACCGTCCCAGCGTCCAGGGGCCGTCGGCTGTACCTGTTTGCAACTGTTTTCCATCAGGTGAGACAAGCGGCTGTGCAGGTGGGCGTTGAAGGCGCGGTCGCGGATGACGACATTGGCCTCCAGGTTCAGCGACAGACTGAGCGGGTCCAGGTTGCTGGAGCCCACGGTAGACCATTCATCGTCCACCAAGGCCACCTTGCCGTGCAGGGGGCGGTCGCAGTATTCGTAGATGCGCACGCCGGCCCGCAGCAGATGGTCATACAGCATGCTGGCTGCTGTCTTCACGATGGGCATGTCCGGCTGGCCCTGCAGGATGAGACGCACGTCCACCCCCCTTCGTGCCGCGCGCCGCATCTCGCGGATGAAGCGGTAGCCGGGGAAGAAGTACGCGTTGGCGATCACCACGCGTTCCCGCGCCGCGCGCAGGGCCACGCGGTAGTGGCGCTCGATGTCGCTGGTGTGCTGCTGGTTGTCGCGAGTCACAAACATGGCATGTGCCGTGCCCGCATGCGGGCGGCCTGTGACGCCCGCCGCCTGGTGGCGCTTGCGCTCGCTGCGGCTGAGCACCACGTCGCGGGCAAAGTGGTGCATCTGCGCGACGATGGGGCCGCGCACCTGCACGGCATAGTCCTGTTTGGCCTCGGGGCCGAAGTCCGCCACGTGGTCGGCGGAGTAATTGATGCCGCCAATGAAACCCAGGTGGCCATCCACCACCACGATCTTGCGGTGCATGCGGCGCAGCACATTCAGCCGCTGGCCCAGGAAGCGCCGTCCCGGGTCAAAGATGCGAAAGTGCACGCCCGCGTTCACCAGGCTGCCTACAAATTCGTCCGTGAGGTCGGGCGAGCCAAAGCCGTCCACCAACACGTGCACCTGCACGCCTCGGCGCGCCGCCTGCAGCAGTGCGGCATGCAGCTGCTGGCCGATCTTGTCCTCAAACAGGATGAAGGTCTCCAGCAGGACCTCGGTGCGAGCCTGGGCAATGGCGTCAAACACGCGCGGGAAAAATTCCTCGCCGTTTTCTAAAAGCTCGAAGTGGTTGCCCGGCACCCAGCGCGACGAGCGTGGTGGCAGGCTGAAGCGGCGTTTCATAGCAGGATCTCCGCAGCCAGGGGCGCGTGGTCCGACAGCTTGTCCCACGGCTTCTTGGGCAGGTTCAGGGGTGCATGCACCGCCGCGTTACGCACGTAAATGCGGTCCAGCGCCAGCAACGGCATGGATGCAGGAAAGGTGCGCACCGCGCGGCCGCAAGCTTGCACAAACACCTCCTGCAGGCCCACTTCGTGCCGCAGCACATCGTGGGCGCGGTGGCGCCAGTCGTTGAAGTCGCCCGCAAGCACGACGGGCTCGTCGGCAGGAAACGTGCGCACCAGGTCGCACACGCGGCGCACCTGCTGCTGCCGGTGCGATTCCTGCAAACCCAGATGCACGCAAATCGCATGCACGGGCAGGTGGTGCCCCGGCGGTTGCAGCACACAGTGCAACATGCCCCGGCGCTCGGGCCCGCTGATGGAGATGTCGTGGTTCTCGTAGTGCGTGATCGGAAACTTGGACAGCAGTGCATTGCCGTGGTCGCCGTTGTCATACACCGCGTTACGGCCGTAGGCGTACTGCGACCAGATCGTGTCTGCCAGAAACTCGTAGTGCGGCACTTGCGGGAAGTTGGCAAACCGGCTGGCGTGGCGGTGGTGCGAGCCCAGCACTTCCTGCAGAAACACGAGGTCTGCAGCCACTTCGCGCACCGCATCCCGCAGCTCATGCAGCATGAAGCGGCGGTTGAAGGTGGTGAAGCCCTTGTGCACGTTCACGGTGAGCACCTTGAACGATATGGCCTCGGCGCTGGCTAGGGGCTCGCTGGCACTTTCCGCACCGACAGCGCCTCTAAGGTGCTTATCAGCGCTGGCGGCTGTGGCGGTTTGATGACGGGTGGCAGTGGCAATGGGGGCCATGGGTGAACAATCTTTTTTATGCAGATGCGCCCGAT
>JBCNOJ010000390.1:0-4949 GCA_039593925.1 Acidovorax sp. | reverse complement strand
CTTCGAGGGAAGGACGAAGACGACCAGGAAAAGTGCGTGTATGGCACGCGCGGCCTGCTCAACAGTTGGGACCCGCTGTGGGCCAACGCGCAGGTCTATGCCGGGCTGGCGCACGACAGCTGGCACGCGCGCAACTGGGTGGACAAGTTCAAGGTATGGATCAAGCCCCCGGGCTGGCGCCCGGCGGACGTGGCCGCGCGCTTTCCCAAACCGGCTTTCAGCATGGCGCAGATGCAGATGTACCACCCGCCCATGTCGCGCGCGGTGCAGTGGTTTGCGATGGTGCAGTTTGGTGGGTTGCTCGCTGGGGTCGCCGCGTTTCTGTGGCAAGCCGACGCCGCGCCACTGACCGAGAACGCCGTCTGGTTTGCCACATTGCTGGTGGCCCAGTGGGCGCTGGGCGCGGCGATGCAAGGGCGCATTGGCATGCTGATGGCGCTGATGCTGCAAAGCGCGGCGCTGGCCACCGCCACCAGTGCGCTGGGGTTCACACAGTGGCACTGGTTGTTCAAACCGCTGACCATGGTGATCGCTCTCTTTTTGGTAGCTTTCAGCGCTTATTCAATAAGCGCTAGAGGCCAATTTGGCTTAAAAAACTGGATCCTGCTGGCTGCTGCGCTGGCGGGCTCGTTGGCCGGGGATGTTTTCCTCATGGTCCAGGGTTTCTTCATTCCCGGCCTGGTGAGTTTTTTGGTGGCGCATCTGTTTTACGTGGCGCTGTTCAAAGCTGGGCAATCCTGGTTTCCGCGCCGGGGCGCACTGGCCGCCACCCTGGGCATTGGCGTAGCGATGTATATCTTTCTGTGGGTAGGCGGGCTGCCCGCCGGGCTGCGCGCCCCTGTGGCCGCCTATGTGCTGGTGATCGCATTGATGGCTGCCCAGGCCATTGGCCGGGCGACGGTGCTGCGCGACACGCCTGCGCTGCTGGTCGCGGTCGGCGCGGGGTTCTTCATGCTGAGTGATTCGCTGCTGGCCACGAACCGGTTTGTGGCGCCACTGCCCTTGTCGCAGGTGTGGGTGCTGGGCACCTACTACGCGGCGCAGGCGCTGATCGTTGCAGGGGTGCTGCGGGCAACCGCTGAGCGCAACACACAAAAAGAGGCAGCGGTGGTGTCCGCCGGAACGGTTGCAACCGCCAAAGCATCCCGGGGCGTTGCTGTCCAGTAAAGCCGGGGGCCGATGACGTTGCGAGCGTCTCGGGCCCAGCGGATTCCTTCTTTTTATCTCTCAGGCGCCAAACAGGCCAGGAGCCCCCGCGCTGGGCGGCGCAACCCCCAGGTGCCGGAACGCCGCCAGCGTGGCAATGCGCCCACGCGGTGTGCGCTGCAGAAAGCCTTGCTGAATGAGGTAGGGCTCGATCACGTCTTCGATGGTGCCGGCCTCTTCGCCGATGCTCGCGGCAATGTTGTCCAATCCCACGGGCCCACCGTCGAAGCGGTGGACCACGGCTTCAAGCAGCTTGCGGTCCATCACGTCAAACCCCTGCGGATCGACGTCCAGCATGGCGAGGGCCTTGTCTGCGATGGTCTTGGTGATGCGTCCGTCGCCCTTGACCTCGGCATAGTCGCGCACGCGCCTCAGCAGCCGGTTGGCAATGCGCGGCGTGCCGCGCGAGCGGCGGGCGATCTCGAAGCCGCCTTCATCGTCCATGGGCGCATTGAGCAAACCCGCGCTGCGCTTGACGATGCGTGCAAGTTCTTCGGACGTGTAGAACTCCAGCCGCGCGACGATGCCGAAACGGTCGCGCAGCGGGTTGGTCAACATGCCCGCGCGTGTGGTGGCGCCCACCAGGGTGAACGGCTGCAGGTCTAGCTTGATGCTGCGCGCGGCCGGGCCTTCGCCGATCATGATGTCGATCTGGTAGTCCTCCAGCGCGGGGTAGAGGATTTCCTCGACCACGGGCGAGAGACGGTGGATCTCGTCGATGAATAGGACGTCGTTCTTTTCCAGGTTGGTGAGCAGCGCGGCCAGGTCCTTGGGTTTTTCAAGCACCGGTCCGCTGGTCTGCCGCAGGTTCACGCCCAGCTCGGCCGCGATGATGTGGCTGAGCGTGGTTTTGCCCAGCCCCGGCGGGCCAAACAGCAGCACGTGGTCGAGCGCCTCCCCGCGCTTGCGGGCCGCACCGATGAAGATTTCCAGTTGCTCCCGCGCCTTGGCCTGGCCCACGTATTCCTGCAGGAGCTTGGGGCGCAGGGCGCGCTCGATGGCCTCTTCCTGCGGTGAGGCAGGGGCCGCGGAGACTACGCGCTTGCTGGGAGCGGGGGCGAAATCGTCGGTTTGGATGGTCATGCAGTGGGGAAAGCTTTCGGTCTCAGTTTCCTGTCCAAGCGTAGTAGGCAGGGCCTTCGTACTGGAAGTCTTTATATGTGGCAATCACAAAGTCGCGCTCGGCAACATTGATGGTGTAGAAATGCGTGCCTGTACTTGGTTTGTAGAACCGATAAATGGCAGTGGAGCCGTTTCCGGTTGCAGTCTGGGCATACCAGATAGGGCCTTCGTATTTGTATACGGGATAGGTTGCACGCACATAGTCACTTTCTGCAGCGTTGATGGTGTAAAAGTGCGCACCATTGCTGATATTGAAGAAACGAAAAACCGCGTTTTGGCCTGCTGTGGGTTGCGCATATGCGTAGAACGCGATGTTTTCATACAGGAACTCTGGATAAGTCTGAATGACGAAATCCCGCTCGGCAGCGCTTGACGTAAAGAAATGTGCTCCCGTCTTCACGTTGAAAAACCGATAAATCGCAGTTCTGCCAGCCGTTGAAACGGCAGGCGCCAGCCAGTTCTTGAGCGCTGCGTCGTAAGCCAAATCAAAACGGCCATAGAAGTCCGGCGAAGTGGTGCTCGTACAAGTCGCACTACCGCCATACAAGGTGCCCACCACATGCGTGCCGCCCTTGAACAGGGCAGACCCACTGCTGCCGCCTTCCGTAGTGCCCTGGCTCCAGTTCACGCGGTAGTAGTTGCCGGTGGTGCCACTGCACTGAAACCCGGTTCCGCCGGTTGAGGAGCAACTGGCCTGGCTATTCAAGCTGCCGAAGCTGACCTTGAGCAAATCGCCCTTTGGGTGGTGCAAACCCACCACCGACGTTCCTGCTGTCTGGGTGTTGGCGTCCCAGCCAGCGAAGTAGGCGCCAGCAGGCGGTGCGTCGTTCAAGCGCAGCAAGGTGGTGTCCGTGCTGCCGGTTGCATACAGCAGGGCCGCGCCCCCCACGCGCTTGGTGGTGGCGCTGGAGAGCGTGCGGCTGTTGCAGGTGGGCGAGCGATAAAACCAGTCTGTCTGCAGGCTGGAGGCTTCGGCCTGGGTCGATATGCAATGGTTGGCCGTCAGGAAATACGGTGTTCCGGACGATTGACTGTCGTTGAGCAACGTGCCGGTGCAGACGTAGGTGCCGCCTCCCGAAGTAAAGACCATGCGTGCCACAGCGTTGCGCTGGTTGACGTAGGTATCGTGGCAGGTGGCATCCAGATGACAAGATGCCGATTCGTTGATCTTGGTCGGGAACTCGTCTTCGGTAGGAATGGCCAGGTTTTCAAAGATATGAGAGACCCGAGGAACGGCGACATCCAGGGTGCTCGCAGGCGTGCCAGGCGGCAGTTCGATTTCCAGTGTTGCCTCATCAAAGCCGAGGTCGGGCGTCCACCAGGTCTGGCCGTCCAGGCTGTTGTCCCCCGCTGCGGTATTGCGCTGAATCAGCTGAAGAATTTCCTGGCCTGAAATCTGGAACACGGTGCCAGGATTGGCTTGACTGTAAACACGCACTTGCGCGCTGCCAGGCAACTGCTTAAAAACCACTCCCAGGCGCAGTCCATGGGCACCTTCTGCCGACATGCTGAGCGCTGCGATTTGGCCACCCACTGCCGTTGGCTGCCATTGCAGTTGCTGCGCCGTTTGCGCTGCGCTGCGCGTAGCGTTGACTTCACGCGCCACCCCAACTTGCCGGGGGCCCGTGCCGCCTACCAGCGATTCTGTCTTTTCCTGCGCCAATGCGCCCAAGGCGATATGGGTTGGCACAGCCGCACCGCCCGCGCTGCGAGATTTGATACGCGCCACGCCTTGGTCCGCGCTGGCGGGTTGCACCCAGCCATCCACCTTCATCACCACAGGTGCTGGGCTGGACGATGGTGTTCCGACTTCCACGGAACCACCGCCGCACCCCACCAAAATCGCGGCTACCGCTGCGACAACGCCACCCCAGCGGGTGATTCCACCTAGTGCCATTCTTCTTCTCCCGCGCCCGACCAGGCGCCCCGTTAAAAATTTGAAAAAGGATCTTGCAGATGTGGTCTGCGAGCCAGGCGATGCTACTTCGCCAGCGCCTTCAACGCCAGCTTAATACCATCGCTCACACCCACGTCCGCAGGCAGCGCCTTCAGTGCAGCGGCGGCTTCCTTGTCGTTGTATCCCAGCGCCAGCAAGGCCTGCAGAATGTCAGCCTGCGTGTCGCTGGCAGCTTGGCCCTGGGCAGCGCCCATGTCGGCGCCCAGTTTGCCCTTGAGCTCGAGCAACAAGCGCTCGGCCGTCTTTTTGCCGATACCCGGCACCTTGACCAAGCGGCCCGCCTCCTGCAGCGTGACGGCCTGGGCCAGGTCGCCCACGCCCATGCCACTCAGGATGGACAGCGCCGTGCGCGGCCCCACGCCTGATATCTTGATCAGTTCGCGAAACGCCTGGCGCTCGGGTGCGGTAGCAAAGCCGTAGAGCAGCTGCGCGTCCTCGCGCACGATGAACTGGGTCAGCAGGCTCACACGCTCGCCCAAGGCGGGCAGGTTGTAAAACGTGCTCATGGGCACGTTCACCTCGTAGCCCACACCGTGGCAGTCCAGCAGCACCTCGGGGGGATTCTTTTCCAGCAGGGTGCCTGTCAATTTGCCTATCATTGATGTCCTTTGCCGCAAGATCGCGGCCAATCCAACGGAATTATCCGCGTGATCCTGCGCCACAC
>JBCNOJ010000039.1:0-17744 GCA_039593925.1 Acidovorax sp. | reverse complement strand
CGTAGCGCAGCCTGGTAGCGCATCTGCTTTGGGAGCAGAGGGTCGCGAGTTCGAATCCCGCCGCTCCGACCATTGATTCAAGGCCCTGCAGCTGTGCTGCAGGGCCTTTTTCATTTCCGCGCAATCACGCAGTGCCAAGCGTGTCACGAGGTGGCTCACAATGCACGAGCACCATGGTTTACGGTGTCCGTCAGCCTGTCATGAAGCCTTCAACGCCTTACTCCTTAGACCCCGAGCTGCGTTCCCAAACGCACCGCGAGCATTTCCGCTACGACGCCGTGGATGCGGTGCGTGGCCTGGCGATGGTCTGGATGACGGTGTTTCATTTTTGTTTCGACCTGAGCCATTTTGGCTATTGGCCCCAGAACTTTCGTGTGGACCCGTTCTGGACCACCCAACGCACCGCCATCGTCAGCCTCTTCTTGTTTTGCGCAGGCCTGGGGCAGGCCATCGCCTGGCATCAGAGGCAGGGGTGGGTGAGGTTTGTCCGACGGTGGGCGCAGATTGCCGGCTGTGCCTTGCTGGTTACCGCTGGCTCCATGGTGATGTTCCCTCAGAGCTTCATCTACTTCGGTGTGCTGCACGGCATGGCTGTGATGTTGATCGTGGCACGGCTCACCGCGGGCTGGGGGCGCTGGCTATGGCTTGCAGGCCTGGTCGCCATCGCGCTGCCGCCTCTTGCACAGACGCTGCTGTCTGGAGCCTGGATGGAGGCTTCGGGCTGGTTCAACAGCAAGGCGCTCAACTGGCTTGGCCTTGTCTCGCGCAAGCCGTACACGGAAGACTATGTGCCGGTTTTGCCGTGGCTAGGGGTTCTGTGGTGGGGGCTTGCAGCAGGGCAGTGGGTGCTCCAGCACCATGGTGCATGGCTGCGAACCCCGCTTGCGAAGGTCTTCGCACCGCTTGCAGTGCTGGGCCGCTGGAGCTTGAGCTACTACATGCTGCATCAGCCGGTGATGATCGGCTTGATCGTGGCCGCCGGATGGATGTTGGGACGATGAGCCTGTCGGAGGCCCTTGATGGAAATGCAGCTTCGGCAATTTCGCCAGCAAACAAAAAACGCGGCCTTGGCCGCGTTTTTTTTGAGCTGACACGGGTGATGTGCGCGCTTATTGGATCTTGGCCTTGGCGCGCAGGTCTTCCTGGAACTTTGCCAGCTTTTGTTGCTGGAGCTGTTCTGCAACCTGGGGCTTGACGTCTTCCAGCTTGGGCAATTGGGCTTCGCGCACATCGTCCAGGCGGATGATGTGCCAGCCGAACTGGCTCTTCACCGGCACTTCGGTCATCTTGCCCTTTTCGAGCTTGACCATGGCATCGCTGAATTCGCCCACGTAGCTGGCGGGAGCAGCCCAGTCTAGGTCACCGCCCTTTGCACCAGAACCTGGGTCCTTCGATTGCTTTTGAGCGATGTCTTCGAACTTGGCGCCCTTGTTGATGGAAGCAATGATCGCCTTGGCGTCTTCTTCCTTCTCCACCAGGATGTGGCTGGCCTTGTATTCCTTGCCGCTGTTGGCGGCTACGAACTTGTCGTACTCGGCCTTGATGTCTGCGTCGGTGACGGGGTTCTTCTTCTGGTAGTCAGCGAACAACTCACGAATCAGGATGGTTTGGCGAGCCAGTTCCATCTGCGCCTTGTAATCTGCCGAAGCTTCCAGGCCACGCTTCTGGGCTTCCTGCATGAAAATTTCGCGGGCGATCACTTCTTCCTTGATCTGGCCTTCGATTTCAGGCGTTACCGGGCGGCCAGAGCGTTCCACTTGCTTCTTGAGCACTTCAAGGCGCTCTTTGGGCACCGCTTTGCCATTCACGATGGCCACGTTCTGGGCGGATACAGGCAGGGCCATGGTGCCCAGCACGGCAGCGGCCACAAGGCCGGACAGGAGCTGTTTCTTCATGCGAAATCCAAATTTTAGAGGGGTTGTTTGCCAGATGAGACCGGCGAAGACCGAAGTGGGGCCGGTTCAGAGAACTTCAATGGCGAGGGCATGAACGCCTTGGTCAATAAATTCTTGCAGCGCATCATACACAAGGCGGTGCTGCGCCACTCTAGGCCGACCGGTAAACAAAGGTGACGAAATGCGTACCCGAAAGTGGGTGCCAAACCCAGTGCCGTTCGCCCCGGCGTGCCCTGCGTGGGCAGCGCTTTCGTCGATCACTTCCAGGTGCTTGGGCCCAAGGCGCTCGATGAGAGTCCGGTGCATTTGAGCAGCAGTCGTGTCCACGGAATAGTTCTCCTGATGCGTCATGCTGCGGGTTCGTCGCTATCGCTCTTGAGGTGGGGCGCAATATAAAACCCTTGTGCCACCAGAAACACCAGCGGAAAGGCATAGCCCCAAAGCTTGAAATCCACCCACGCCTCGGTGCTGAAATTCATGACCACATAAGCATTGATGGCAGACATGAATGCGCAGTAGCCGATCCACGCCACATTGAGCCTGTTCCAAACCTGGTCGGGCAGCTCCAGCTGGCTTCCCAGCAGCATTTTCAAGAAGTTTTTCTTGAGCGCCCACAGCGCCACCGCTAGGGCCACCGACATCGCGCCATAGAGCACCGTCGGCTTCCACTTGATGAAGCGGTCATCTTGCAGAACCAGCGTGAGCGTGCCAAACAGTAGGATAAGCACGAGCGTGGCTTTGTGCATCGTCTGCAAGCGGCGATCAATGGCGTATACCAGGCCCATCTGCACCACAGTCGCGGCCATCAGCACGGCGGTACCCACGTAGATGCCGTACAGCTTGTAGGCTCCAAAAAACAGCAGGATGGGGAAGAAGTCGATCAGAATTTTCATGGCTTGAAGATAAGACCCACGCAAGACTGAACGGCAGCAGCAGCGGTTCTACTCACGGTATGAATTCAACGTCTGGCGGATGGGCAGTCGCTTTGCGCAGGTCGTAAGGGGAATGGGCAATCAGCCCTTTTCAGCGTCAAAGTCCAGCGATGCGGAGTTCATGCAGTAACGCAGGCCGGTGGGGGCCGGGCCGTCTTCGAACACGTGGCCAAGGTGCGCCCCGCATTGTGCACAAACAGTTTCTGTTCGCACCATGCCGTGGCTGCGGTCCACGATTTCAGTGATGGCACCCGGAACGGCCTCAAAGAAGCTGGGCCAGCCGCAGCCCGCATCAAACTTGGTGAGGGAGTCGAACAGTTTTGCGCCACAGCAGATGCAGTGGTAGCTCCCGTCGGCCCAATGGGCTTCGTACTTGCCTGTGAACGGGCGTTCTGTGGCGGCGTGGCGGGTAACCTCAAAGGCAGCAGGCTCAGCGCCTTTTTCGCGCAACACGGCTTGCCATTCGGCGTCGGACTTCTTGATGGGGTGGGTCATGATGAGCAACTGATTTCGATGGAGGACGCCCAATCGGGCGGAAAGGCGGCGTAGGCTTCGTATCCCGGGTGTTCGTCAAAGGGATGCTCCAGCAGCCGCTGCAAGGTTTGGAGCTCGCTGAAGTCGCCAAGTTTCGCGGCCCGGATCGCCTGCTCGCCAAGGTGATTGCGCAGCACAAACTTGGGGTTGCATTTAAGCATTAAATTGGCCTCTGGCGCTTTACTAGTATGCGCTAATAGCTCTGAATACGATAGCAGCCAGGTGTCAAAAGCCTCGCGGTCTGCGAACAGGTCGCGCGTGGGCTCGAAATCGTTGCTGCCCACTGCGTGGGACAAGCGGCGCCAAAAGATCGTGTAGTCCACACCATTGCGGGCCAGCAACTGCAGGATGCCGTCGATCAGCGCTGCATCTTGCTCGTGCTGCACCGTCAATCCCAGCTTGGCGCGCATGCGGTCCACGAATTCCTGCGGAAAAACGGCCTTGTAGGACTCCAGAGCTGCCTTGGCCAGCTCCTCGTCGCCAATCAGCGGCAACAGGGCCTGCGCCAGGCAAAACAGGTTCCAGTACGCCACATTGGGCTGGCGGTTGTAGGCATAGCGGCCCTGCGTATCGCTGTGGTTGCAGATATGGCCAGGCACAAAAGCGTCCAGAAACTGGAATGGACCATAGTCGACGGTCAAGCCCAGGATGCTCATGTTGTCGGTGTTCATCACCCCATGGCAAAAGCCCACGGCCTGCCATTGGGCCATCAGGCGTGCAGTGCGCTCGCTCACGGCCTGAAGAAGGGCGGCATAGGCATTTCCGCCAAATTCCGCCGTGTGCCGACATGCAGGGTAGTAACGGTCGATGACGTAGTCTGCCAAAGCCCGCAGCTCGGCCTCTTGGCCGTTGGCGGCAAAGTGTTCGAAATGGCCAAATCGCACAAAGCTCGGAGCCATGCGTGTGACGACGGCTGCGGTCTCCACTTCCTCACGCCGCACCGGCGCGGGTGAACCCGTGATGCACAGCGCGCGCGACGTGGGGATGCCCAGCCCATGCATGGCTTCACTGCACAAGAACTCTCGGATGCTGGAGCGCAGCACTGCACGGCCATCTCCCATGCGGGAGTAAGGCGTGCGGCCTGCGCCCTTGAGCTGGATTTCGTGGCCGTTGGCAGTCTCGCCCAGCAAGATGGCCCGACCATCGCCCAACTGGCCGGCCCAAACGCCAAACTGGTGACCACTGTAAACAGTCGCCAGGGGCTGCGATCCTGAAAGCAAAGTGTTGCCGGTGAATGCCTGCAATGCTTCGTCGCTTGCCAACCAAGTGGGATCGAGCCCGACGAGACGCGCCACGTCAGGGCTGATCCCCACCCAATAGGGCGAGGGCAGTGGTGTGGGGCGCAGTTCGGTATAGAAAGCAGGCCCCAGGGCCGCGAAACCGTGGTTCCACGCCAAGCCCAGGTCTGCGGTGGTCTCGCTGCGGTCGGCACTCAGATTCATGGCGGCCATTGTCTCGCACCAGCGATGGCACAAAGCCGACAAGGCCATGTGGCTCAGCCGGCGTGGTTGCCCAGTGCTACGGCATTGCTTCGGATTCCGCCCGAAGCAACTGCGTGCGGTATTGCCCCGGTGGCATGCCAAACCAGCGCTTGCATGCGCGAAACAGGTTGCTCTGGTCGGCAAAGCCAAGCAGGTCTGCGATCTCGGCCAAATTGCGGCGTTCATCGCTCAGGTGCTGCCGGGCGAGTTCGCGGCGGGTGTCGTCCAGCAGTTGCTGGTAGCTCACCGCCTCGGCCTGAAGGCGCCGCTGCAGGGTACGGTCGGTCAGGTGAAGTCGCGCTGCGATGTCTTCGCGCCGGGGTTCGCCCAAGTGCAGCACGCGAGCGATCTCCGTGCGAACGCGGGTGCTCGCCAGGGTTTGGCCGAGATGATCGAGCTCGGTTTCCACCAACCGTTCGTGCAATGCCCACAGGCTCGGGTTGTGGGTGGGAATGGGCGCACGCAGATCCGCCTCCGAAAGGAGGAAGCGGTTGGACGGCTGGCCAAAACGCGGCACCAGCCCAAAAGCCGCGCGGTAGCCGATGTCCTCCACTGGGGGTGGTGTGGTGAGGTCCATGGCCAAAGGCACCAGCTCGCGCCGCGTGAGCCAGCAGCACAGCGTGAACAGCGTAAGAAGCGCGAACTCAATCCGTTCCCGCGGAATCGGCCGTGTGGCGCCAATATGGCTGATCGAGAGCCAGTAGCCCTGGCCGCGCGGCTCACGCGCCATTTCAAAAGAAGTAGCGTCCGAAATCAGTGCCATCTGCCGCTGCAGGTGCTCAAAGCCCACCAACAGGTTCGGGCCGGAGGCGAGGGCATAGCCCACGAGATCCACGTTGCCATAGCGCGCGGCCAGATCGCGGGCCAGACCCAGCCCGGGCTGGCCATAGCGCGCTGCCGCAGCCTCCCAAAGTCGGCTCACGCGATCCACATCGACGCGGGTCTGGGCCTGCTGTTGAAGGGCTTGCAGGTCGATGCCGACCTCGGCGCACAGCGCGGCTGCTGGCAGGCCTTGCGCTGCAAACATGTCTGTTACCCCGCGCACCCAGGCGGCGGAACTTGTGCGCGGTGTCATCGGCGCCACGCCCGGTCAGGGTTTACGCGAAGGTGGTGGTCTGAAGTCACTGTTTTGGTGAGGTTGCGATAGTGGGATTGGGATCACGCATTCACACAATCGTCGCCGAGGTCTGGCCCTCCCGCAAGTGTGACGCTTCACTGAGGCCCGACCCGTTCCTAAAAACCCTGAACAGGAGACAAGACATGATCGATGTGCACAAGCGAATGCTTTGGCTGTCCGCTGTGGTTTCTGTATCGGCCATGGCCGGTTGTGGCGGGGGCTCAGGCGCCTCTCCCGAGGTGCGCCAGACGGCGTACGGCACAGTGCGGGGCGTGGATGACAGCGCAGTTACCGGCACGTACGCCTGGAAGGGCTTGCCTTATGCCAAGCCGCCTGTGGGCGATCTGCGCTGGCAGCCGCCTGCCGAGCCCGCCGCGTGGACGGGCGAACGCGATGCCACACGGTTTGGCAGCGCCTGCCTGCAGATGGGGCGACTGTATGGACCCGGTGCCAACAACCGGTTTGACGACACCATTGGCGAGACTCTTGGAACGCCGTTGGGCAACGAAGACTGCCTGACGCTGAATATCTGGCGCCCTTCCAATGCCCTGGACAACCTGCCTGTTTTGCTGTTCCTGCATGGGGGGAGCGGCATTTCGGGCTATACGGCCGACCCGGTGTATGACGGCGCAACCTTGGCCCGCCGGGCGAACGCTGTGGTGGTCACAGCCAACTACCGGTTGGATGTGATGGGCTTCTTTCAGCTGCCTGCCCTGCATTCTGGCAACCAAGCGTACAGCGGCAACTATGCGCTACTGGACAACATCCAGGCCCTGCGGTTCATCCAGACCAACATCGGGCGGTTTGGCGGCAACCCAGGCAATGTCACGCTCATGGGCCAGTCCGCCGGGGCCACCAATGTGCTGGCCCTGCTCACGGCGCCTTCGGCTGCAGGCCTGTTTCACAAGGCGCTGCCTGTCAGTGCAGGGATTTCGCTGCCGAGCAATTTGCCGGCTGGCACGATCCCAACGCTCAACCCTGCATCCAAATATGCGGCCCAGGCTGGCGCTCTGTTAGCGGCTTTGGCCCTGGCCGACGGCCTTGCCCCCGATGCCGCTGCAGCCGCTGCGTTGGTGGCTGGCTGGACACCAGCGCAAACCGCGAGCTATTTGCGCGGCAAGGACGGCCGCTTGGTCCTCCAGACGGTGCTCAAGAACGGGCTGACGGGTTCAGGTCCGATCCCGGATGGCGTGGTGATTCCGGCCGATCCCATCGCGGAAATAGGCGCCGGGCGATACCACAAGGTTCCGGTGTTGTCGGGCTACACCCTGGACGAGGCCAAGCTGTTTGCGCCATTTCTGGCGTTGCTGGGTGGCAAGCCAGGTATGAAGATCAGCGACGCGGAGCGCTTTGCGATGACGCAGAGCTTCAACCCCGACGCGCCTGCGTCGCTCACGGCCGCAGACATTCTCGACGCTTCGTACCTGCCCGTCACCGCGCCCACTACGGGCTACAACGCCCGCATGCGGCTTCTCGGCGCTGCGTTCATTGACCCAAGTCGAGACAACCTGCTCAATACCTTGCGTGCCCAGCAGGCCAACGTGTGGAGCTATCAATTCAACTGGGCCCAACAGCCCGCTCCGTGGAACGATGTGTATGGCGCGGCCCATGGTTTCGACCTGCCTTTTGTGTTCGGCAACTTCGGTCCCTCGCTGCTGGCCAAAGCGGCCAACAGCGCGGCCAACCAGCCGGGCCGCCTGGCGCTGTCTGCGGTGATGATGGACAGCGTTCGCGCTTTTGTTCACACCGGCAATCCCAGCCATGCAGGTCTGGGGCAGGAATGGCAGCCCTGGCCGCGCAAGTTCATCTTCGACGCAGACCTGAAGGCCACGCGCCTGAGCGTGCAGTGAGGATCAAGGGCCTCATGCTGCTTCAATATTCCACTGCGGCGGAGCGGCCAGCAGCGTATCTAGCTGGCGTGGCCAAGGTCAGTGCCCTCGTGCAAGGGTCGCCAAGCCGCGCGGGCGGCGCTTCGCTTGCGCGATGCAACTCAGGGGGAGCCGTGTCTCAAGCTGCTGCCGTGGCAGCGAGGTACGCGCTCAGCGCCTCGTCGTCCACGATGTCAACCTTGCCGAAATCCAGCGACACGATGCCCAGCGATTCCAGGGTGCGAAGTACACGGTTCACTGTCTGGCGCGACAGGCCCACCAATTGGCCCAGTTCATCCTGTGTGAGATTGAGTCGGCGGGTACTGCGCCAGAACAGGCGGCTTAGGTACAGCGCGACACGGTGCTCGGTGGACTGGGTGCGACCGGCTTCGATGATGGTCATGGCCTGCCCCAGCCGCATGTTCAGGTGCAGTACCAGGAACTGGTTGAAGGCCAAGTGGGTTTCGCGCAGCAGGCTGAAGAGCGGCAGCGGAAGGCAGAGCAGGGTGGTGGGTCGCAACGCCACAACGTGGTACCGGCGCGGCTCGGGTTTCATTGCAGATCCTTCACCAAACCATTCGCCGTCGGGCACCCCGATGAAGGCGGATGAGCGGCCCTTGGTGGTTGGGCTCTGCAGCATCACCAAGCCGGACAGCACCGCGTGCCACCTTTGTACGGCGCTGCCTGCTTGCATCATCACGTCGCCCTTGTCACCGTGTGTGCAAGACACCTCCACGCGCAAGCGTTCCTGCAAAGCCGTCGGCGCGCTGGCAAACCAGGGTTGTGTTTCGATGAATCGCTGGGCGGTGGGCGCAAAGCTGAGCATGCCGCGCATTGTCCTGGTTTCGGAAGAGAAGCAGGGTAATCCCTGTGCGTTTGTCAGCGGGGCGACAAGTGTTGGCAAGCTTGCGGGCACGGCGCACACTGCCTGGCAACGTAAGGAACAAAAACGTGTGCTGAAGGTAAGGGGTTTTCACTACCAGCGTGACACCCATGAAGCTTGCGCCGCGCTACGATGATCTTTCTCTTCACTACAACATCCAAGGAGCATCCATGCTGGGCCTGATGCAGAGCCAACCCCTGTTGATCTCGTCGTTGATCGAGTTCGCCGAGCGCCACCACGGCGACGCCGAAATCGTTTCACGCCGCGTCGAAGGCGACATTCACCGCTACACGTACCGGGACCTGGGTGCGCGTGCACGCCGTCTGGCCAATGCGCTGGATGCGATGAAGCTGCAGTTCAGCGACCGAGTGGCCACTCTGGCCTGGAACGGATACCGGCACATGGAGATGTACTTCGGTGTCTCCGGCTCGGGCCGCGTGCTGCACACGGTGAACCCCCGGCTGCACCCCGACCAGATCGCCTGGATCGTCAACCACGCCGAAGACCAGGTACTGTGCTTCGACGTAACCTTTCTGCCACTGGTGCAGGCCGTGCACGCCAAGTGCCCCACGGTGAAGAAGTGGGTGGCGCTGTGCGATGCCGACAAGCTGCCGGCCGACTCTGGCGTTCCTGGCCTGACCAGCTACGAAGAATGGATCGGCGCCTACGCATCTGACTACGCATGGCCCGAGTTCGACGAGAACTCCGCATCAAGCATGTGCTACACCAGCGGCACCACCGGCAACCCCAAGGCTGCGCTGTACAGCCACCGCTCGACAACGCTGCATGCCTACGCGGCGGCGCTGCCGGACGTGATGTGCTTGTCTGCCCGTGACTCGGTGCTGCCCGTGGTGCCCATGTTCCACGTCAACGCCTGGGGCATTCCGTATTCGGCAGCGCTCACCGGATGCAAGCTTGTGTTCCCGGGCCCCGCCATGGACGGCAAATCGATTTACGAACTCATCGAGGCCGAGAAGGTGACCTACGCCGCTGGCGTGCCTACGGTGTGGCAGATGATGCTGGGCCACATGAAGCCCGCTGGGTTGAAGTTCTCCACGCTGCGCCGTACCGTCATTGGCGGATCGGCCTGCCCGCCCGCCATGATCCATGCGTTCAAGGAAGACTACGGCGTCGAGGTTCTTCATGCCTGGGGCATGACCGAGATGAGCCCGCTGGGCACGCTGTGCACGTTGAAGAACAAGCACCTGGCCCTGCCCAAGGAAGAGCAGATGAAAGTCCTGCAGAAGCAGGGCCGCGCGATCTACGGCGTGGACATGAAAATCGTGGGAGGCGACGGTGCGGAGCTGCCCTGGGACGGCAAGACCTATGGTGACCTGCTGGTCAAAGGACCGTGGATCGTAGACAGCTACTTCAAGGGCGAAGGCGGCAACCCGCTCGTCAAGGATGCGCAGGGCCGGGGCTGGTTCCCCACTGGCGACGTGGCCACCATCGACGCCGATGGCTTCATGCAGATCACCGACCGCAGCAAGGACGTGATCAAGTCCGGCGGCGAGTGGATAAGCTCCATCGACATCGAGAACATCGCCATGGCGCACCCGGCGATTGCCATGGCAGCGTGTGTGGGTATGCCGCATCCCAAATGGGACGAACGCCCCATCGTGGCGGTGGTCAAGCGCCCTGGTGCCGAGGTCACGCGCGAGGAGTTGCTGGCCTTTTATGAAGGCAAGACAGCGAAGTGGCAAATCCCGGACGACGTGGTGTTTGTGGAAGCCATTCCGCTGGGCGCCACAGGGAAGATGCTCAAGACCAAACTGCGCGAGCAGCTCAAGGATTACAAGCTTCCGGGCCTGTGATCGGGGTGGGGCAGGACACATGAAGGCGTCGTTTGCGAAGGCCATTCATGGTGCTGCCCCAGGCTGGTGCGCGCTCGGGGGAGCACTCTCCAGTCACGTGTGCGACGCTGCTAGGGGCAATCCCTGAGCATCGCTTTGTTGCAACGCGGTACGCTGCGTTGTGTCGATTTACAAGGAGACAAGACCATGAAATTTGCTATTAAGGCTGTAGCAGCCTCGTTAATCCTGGCAAGCGCTGGCGGAGCGTTCGCTCAAAAAGGCGAGACCGTCAAGATTGCCTGGCTCGACCCGCTGTCTGGCCTGATGGCTGCGGTGGGAACCAACCAGCTCAAAAGCTTCCAGTTCATCGCTGAAGAGTTCAACAAAAAGAACCCGGCGGGCGTCAAATTCGAAATCATCGGCATCGACAACAAGCTGAGCCCACAGGAGACCACCAGCGCGTTGCGCTCGGCCATGGACCAGGGCGCTCGCTACGTCGTTCAGGGCAACGGCTCCGGCCCCGCGCTGGCCATCATGGATGCGCTCGAAAAGCACAACGCACGCAACCCCGGTAAGGAAGTTCTGTTCCTGAACTACGCCGCTGTGGACCCGGACCTGACCAACAGCAAATGCAGCTATTGGCACTTCCGCCTGGATGCAGACACCTCCATGAAGATGGAAGCGCTGACCACGTACATGAAAGACCTGCCCGATGTGAAGAAGGTCTATCTGATCAACCAGAACTACTCTCACGGCCACCAGGTCTCCAAGTACGCCAAGGAAATCATGGCACGCAAGCGCCCTGACGTGCAGTTCGTCGGTGACGACCTTCACCCGCTGGCGCAGGTGCGCGATTTCTCTCCCTACATCGCCAAGATCAAGCAGTCGGGTGCCGACAGCGTGATCACCGGCAACTGGGGTTCTGACCTGGCGCTGCTGATCAAGGCAGCCAATGATGCAGGCTTGAACAATGTGAAGTTCTACACCTACTACGGCTCGGTAACTGGCAGCCCCACGGCCATGGGTGCAGCCGCCGCCGGCCGCGTGTACATGGTGGCCTATGCCCACATGAACCTGCCTGGCCCGCTGAACCAGATCGTGGTGGACTACAAGAAGAAGTTCAACGACGACATGTACACCGGCGCCGTGTATCACGCCTTCACGATGCTGACAGAAGGCTTTGTTAAGGCTAAATCCACTGATCCCGTGAAGGTGGCTTCCGTGTTCGAGGGCATGAAGTTCAAGAGCTTCAATGGCGAAGTCGAAATGCGCAAGTCCGACCACCAGCTGCAACAGGGTCTGTTCATCTCGAAGTGGGAGAAGACAGATGCGAAGTACCCGATCGACTCCGAAAGCACCGGCCACACCTTTGTGCCTGTGAAGTACTACGAGCCCTATGTGGCCAGCACGCCCACGTCGTGCCAGATGAAGCGTCCGTAACCTCGGTCACAGACCTTCCAGGCCCGACCTATTCGGGCCTTTTTTTTACCTTGCAATGAAAAATTCCAATGAATCCTGAGTTTTTCGTGATCTCTTTGCTGAACGGCGTGAGCTATGGGCTCTTGCTGTTCATGCTGAGTTCCGGCCTCACGCTGATCTTCAGCATGATGGGGGTTCTCAATTTCGCTCATACCAGCTTTTACATGCTGGGTGCCTATTTCGCGTTCACCATCTCCGGGGTGGTGGGCTTCTGGCCGGCGTTGGTGCTGGCGCCGCTGGCCGTGTTTGCCTTGGGCGCCGCTTTCGAGCGCTATTGTTTGCGCCGCGTGCACAAGTTTGGGCATGTACCAGAGTTGCTGGTGACGTTTGGCCTGTCATACCTCATCCTGGAACTCGTGCAACTGGTATGGGGCCGCTCCACAGTGCCCTATGGGCTTCCCACGCAGTTGCAAGGGCCACTGTTCTCGCTGTATGGCACGCAGTTTCCCAAGTCGCGGTCGTTTGTGATGCTGGTGGCGCTGGTCATGCTCGTGTCGGTATGGCTGCTGCTCACACGCACCCGCATCGGCCTGGTGATTCAGGCCGCTCTCAAGTACCCTGAAATGGTCGAGGCGCTGGGCCACAACGTCCCGCGCGTCTTCATGCTGGTGTTCGGCGGCGGCGCCGCTCTGGCAGGGTTGGCTGGCGTGATTGGCGGTAACACCTACGTCACGGAGCCTGCCATGGCCGCCTCGGTCGGCTCCATCATTTTCGTGGTGGTGGTGGTGGGTGGCATGGGATCGCTGGCGGGGGCATTTCTTGCCTCGTTGCTCATTGGTCTGGTGCAGACATTTGCGGTGGCGCTGGACTACTCGCTCATCCATGCGTTCCGAGCCTTTGGCGTGGCCGTAACGGATCAGACCTTTGGCTATCCCTTGCTCAAGCTGACCATTTCACAGGTCGCTCCCATCCTGCCTTACCTGTTCCTCGTGCTGATCCTGATCTTCCGCCCCAAGGGCCTGTTGGGCAAGCGGGAGGACTGACGCCATGAACTCCACTAATTCCAATCCGACCGTGTCAACGGCCTCGTCGTACTACCGGTTCAAGCCTTTCAATGTGGGTCGGTTCGTTATCTGGACGCTGTTTGCCCTCATGCTCATCGTGGCGCCCATGCTGTTTCGCAGCAGCCTGGCGCTCACCATGCTCTCGCAGATCGGGTATCTGATCATCATCTGCCTGTCTTACAACATCCTGCTGGGGCAAGGCGGCATGTTGAGCTTCGGCCACGCGGTGTACACGGGCCTTGGCTCATTCATTGCGATCCATGCAATGAATATGGCCACCAAAGGTTCGGTCAGTATTCCGCTGGTCCTTATTCCGCTGGTGGGTGGATTGGCGGGGGCATTTTTCGCCATCTTGCTGGGCTTCGTCACCACCAAGAAGTCAGGCACCACCTTTGCCATGATCACCCTGGGCATTGGCGAGCTGGTGGCTTCCATGGCGCTGATGTTCCCCGAGTTTTTTGGCGGCGAAGGCGGCATCACCACCGACCGCGTTTACGGCAAGGCCTTCTTCGGCATCAGCTTCGGTCCGGCGATCCAGGTTTACTACCTGATTGCAGCGTATTGCTTCGTGTGCACGGCTGCGATGTTTGCCTTCACGGGAACGCCGCTCGGCCGCATCTTGAATGCGGTGCGCGACAACCCGGAGCGCGTTGAATTCATCGGATACAACACGCAGCGCGTGCGCTATTTCGCTTTCATCATTGCAGGTTTCTTTGCCGGGATCGGCGGTGGCCTGGCTACCATCAACTTCGAGATCATCACCGGCGCTGACAGCCTGAGCGTGATCCGGTCCGGTGGGTATCTACTCTTTACCTTCCTCGGCGGAGCCACCTTCTTTTTCGGCCCCATCATCGGCGCAGTGCTGCTGGTGCTGGCGTCGGTTCTGCTGTCGGAACTGTCGATGGCCTGGCTGCTGTATCTGGGGCTGGTGTTCCTGTTCATGGTCATGTATGCGCCTGGCGGCATTGCCAGCCTCATCATGATGAACCTGCGTTTGGCGAAATACGGCAAGCTGGGGCAGCTGTGGACGTCGTACCTGGCGCTGGCAGGAACGGGCCTGGTCGGTGCGCTGGGCGCCGCCTGCATGATTGAAATGACCTACCACCTGCAGCTCAACGCTGCACTGGGTTCGCAACTGAGCTTCATGGGCGCCACGCTGGATGCGAAGGGGTTCACCAGCTGGTTCGGAGCGGGCTTTGTCATGCTCACGGGCTTTGGCCTGTTCGAGCTGTGCCGACGCCAGTTCGTGAAGCAGTGGAGCCGCATTCAAGAGGAAATCGAACATGAAATCAAGCGCGGGGAGGCGGTGTGACCATGGCCGTTGTTGATAACGCAACCTACGCGCTGGAACTGCGCGACCTGCGCAAGAGCTTTGGCAAGACCGAGATCATCCGCGGCGCCAACCTGGCGGTGGCACCTGGCGAACGGGTGGCCATCATCGGCCCCAACGGCGCAGGCAAGTCCACGCTGTTCAACCTGATCAGTGGGCGTTTTGCGCCCACCAGTGGCGACGTGATTCTGAACGGCCAGCGCATCAACGGCCTGCCGCCGTATGAGATCAATCGCAAGGGGCTGTCGCGCAGCTTTCAGATCACCAACATCTTTCCCAAGCTGAGCGTGTTCGAGAACCTGCGCTGCGGTGTGCTGTGGAGCATGGGCTACAAGTACACATTCCTGCGGTTTCTGTCGAACCTGCACGACGCCAACCAGCGCGCCACAGAACTCATGGAGATGATCAAGCTCGACAAGAAACGCGACACGCTGGCGATGAACCTCACCTACGCCGAACAGCGTGCGCTGGAGATCGGCATCACCATCGCAGGCGGTGCCAACGTGATCCTGCTGGACGAGCCCACGGCCGGTATGAGCAAGAGCGAGACCGCACGTTTCATCCACCTCATCAAAGAGGTCACCGAAGGCCGTACTCTGCTCACCGTGGAGCACGACATGGGCGTGGTGTTCGGCTTGGCAGACAAGATTGCGGTCGTGGTGTACGGCGAAGTAATTGCCTTTGACACACCCGAGAAGGTGCGTGCCAACCAGCGCGTGCAAGAGGCTTATCTGGGCTCGGTGGTCGCGGACGAGCAGGGGGCGGGACACTGACATGCTGAAAATCGAGAATCTTCACGCCTACTATGGCAAAAGCCATGTGCTGCATGGCGTTTCCTTCGACATCCAGCCCGGAGAAATCGTTGCCCTGCTGGGGCGCAACGGCTCGGGCCGCTCCACCACGGCGAAGGCCATCATGGGCTTGGTGGATTGGGAGGGTCGGCTTGAGTGGAAGGGCCAGGCGCTCAATGGCAAAAAGGCCTACGAGATCGCCCATCTGGGGCTGGGCTACGTGCCCGAGAGCCGTGACGTGTTTCCCAATCTCACCGTGCACCAAAACCTGTTGCTCGGGCAAAAGGGCAACGGCAAGGGCAGCCGCTGGTCGTTCGACGACATGTACGAGCTGTTCCCGCGCCTCAAGGAACGCCAGCACACCGAGGCGGGCGTGATGTCGGGCGGCGAGCAGCAGATGCTCACGCTCTGCCGCACGCTTATGGGCGACCCGGACCTGATCATCATCGACGAGCCCACCGAGGGCTTGGCCCCCAAGATCGTCGAGCTGGTGGGGCAGTACCTGCAGACCATCAAGGCGCGCGGTATCTCGGTTCTGCTCATTGAACAGAAGCTCACCATCGCGATGAAGATCTCCGACCGTGCCTTGGTCATGGGCCACGGAGCTATCGTGTTTCAGGGCACACCAGACAGCCTGCGCGCCGACAACTACATCCGCAAGGAATGGCTTGAGGTGTAGCGGGGCGATCCCCCTGAGGCGCTGCGCGCCTGCCCCCTTCTCTCGACTCGCTGCGCGACTCGGGAAGGGGGACACAGCCCTCGCTGCGGGGCGGCCCTTGCTTGGCTGCACTGGATGGGGCGCGCCAGTTTCAGCGGCCAGCGCGCAAAGCGTAAGTCAGCTACAGCCGCCCACTTCTTCTTCAATTACTTTCGGAGGCGCCCATGAACGGTAGCGCCTCTTTTTTTGCCTGTAGAAGCATCAGGCGAAGGGTCCTTTCCAACACCCTTGTCCCGCCCGGGACAAATTGACACGCCAAATGGGTTTGAAGTCTCTACAATAAAAACGCACGATCGTTCTTTTTCACTTTCCAAGGAACAACAGCACCATGACCGCTGAATACAAAGTCCACGGCTCCGTTGCCGTGATCACCATGGCCAACCCTCCCGTCAACGGACTCGGGCTGGCGACCCGCCAGGGCATCGTGGCCGGCCTTGGCCGTGCCAATGCCGATGCAGCGGTCACGTCCATCGTGATCACCGGTGCCGGTGGTGCGTTCTCTGGCGGGGCCGACATCAAGGAGTTCGGCACTGACAAGTCGCTGCAAGAACCCAACCTGCTGTCGGTGATTGCCGCCATCGAAAATTCGGCCAAGCCCGTCGTGGCTGCCGTGCACAGCGTTGCCATGGGCGGCGGGCTGGAACTGGCCCTGGGCTGCCACTACCGCATTGCATCGCCTGGCTGCTCGATTGCACTGCCTGAAGTCAAGCTGGGCCTGATCCCCGGCGCAGGTGGCACGCAGCGCCTGCCCCGCGTGATTGGTGTGGAAGCCGCGCTCAACCTCATCGTGAGCGGCGAGCCCGTCAAGAGCGAAATGATTGGCGCCGTGCCTGGCCAGAAGCTGTTCGACAAGATGGCCGCGTCGGCCGAGTCGCTGGCGGCAGAAGCCCTGGCGTTTGCGCAGAGCGTGGCCGATGCCCGCCCGCTGCCCCTGGTGCGCAACCTGCCTTGCAAGCACCCCGAAGGCGATGCGTACTTCCAGTTTGCGCGCAACATGGTCAAGGGCATGGCCAAGAACTTCCCCGCGCCCGCCAAGTGTGTGGACGCCGTCGAAGCGGCCACCAAGAAGAAGTTTGCGGACGGCATGCTGTTCGAGCGCGAGATCTTCATCAACCTGATGTGGACGCCCGAGTCTCGCGCACTGCGCCACCTGTTCATGGCAGAGCGTGCAGCGAGCAAGATCCCCGATGTGCCGTCGGACACTCCCAAGCGCGACATCAAGCTGGTCGGCGTGATCGGCGCGGGCACCATGGGCGGCGGCATCTCCATGAACTTCTTGAACGCGGGCATTCCCGTCAAGATTCTGGAAATGAAGCAGGAAGCCCTGGACCGTGGCGTGGCCACGATCAAGAAGAACTACGAAGCCCAGGTCAAGAAGGGCAAGCTCAAGCAGGACAAGTACGAGCAGCGCATGGCACTGCTGAGCACCACGCTGAGCTACGACGACCTCAAGGACTGCGACCTGATCATCGAGGCCGTGTTCGAAGAGATGGGCGTGAAGGAAGCCGTGTTCAAGCAGCTCGACGCCATCGCCAAGCCTGGCGCCATCCTGGCCTCCAACACTTCCACACTCGACGTGGACAAGATCGCCGCCTTCACCAAGCGTCCGCAGGACGTGGTGGGCATGCACTTCTTCAGCCCCGCCAATGTGATGAAGCTGCTGGAAGTGGTGCGCGGCAAGGAGACCGCGAAGGACGTGCTGGCCACCGTGATGGCCATCGGCAAGAAGATCAAGAAGACCTCGGTGGTCTCCGGCGTGTGCGACGGCTTCATCGGCAACCGCATGATCGAGCAGTACAGCCGCCAGGCCGGCTTTCTGCTGGACGAAGGCGCAACGCCCCAGCAGGTGGACAAGGCCATCGAAAAGTTCGGCTTTGCCATGGGCCCGTTCCGCATGGGCGACCTGGCCGGCAACGACA
>JBCNOJ010000389.1:0-4950 GCA_039593925.1 Acidovorax sp. | reverse complement strand
GCCCTGCCCCTCGGCTGCGCGCATGTGCAGCAGCTGGGCAGCATAGTTCCACTCGTACAGCGCCTCGCGCTGCTCCAGGCCGTCGTAGCACTGCAGGCGTATCAGGCTGCGCGACAGCACTTCCGAGAGGGCCTTGGCCAGCGCCGTCTTGCCCACGCCGGGCTCGCCCTCCAGCAGCAAAGGCCGCTGCAGCTTGAGCGCCAGAAACACCGCCGTGGCCAGGCGACGGTCGGCAAAATAGCCCACGCTCTGCAGGGCCTGCACCAGGGCGTCGATGGAAGCCGGAACCGGCGCGGCGTTCAACGAGTTCATTGCTATCCAATTCATAGCTGCTAGCGCATATTCTTCTAGCGCTAGCGGCCAATTTCACTCAAAAACCCGCCACCGGGTGCCGCACCACGGTAGCGGGGTTGCCCTCGTGTCATCCCAGCATCTGCTGCACAGCGCGCTGCGTTTGCACACTGATGAGGTTGGCGCGGTAGGCAGCGCTGGCATGGATGTCGGCGTTCAGGTCGCTCGCATCGATCTTCACGCTGGCCGCCGACTGCGGCGTGAAGCTCTGGTTAAGCGCTGCCTCCAGCCCCGCATGGCGGAACACGCTGCTGGCCGCACCGGTGACGGCCACGCGCACACCGCTGTCGGTCTGCGCCACAAACACCCCCACCAGCGAGAAGCGCGATGCCGCCTGCTTGAACTTCATGTACGCGGCGCGTTGGGGGATGGGGAGGCGGATGGCAGTAATGATCTCGCCCTCCTCCAGCGCCGTGGTGTACATGCCCACGAAGAAGTCGTCGGCTTGGATCTCGCGGCGGTTGGTGATGACCGTGGCGCCCAGGCCCAGCACCGCGCTGGGGTAGCAGGCGGCGGGGTCGTTGTTGGCCACCGAGCCGCCCAGCGTGCCCCGTGCACGGACCTGGCGGTCGCCGATGTGGGCGGCTAGGTCGGCCAGTGCCGGGATGGCCGACTTGACCTCGCTGCTGGCCGCCACGTCCATGTGGCGCGTCATGGCACCGATGACCAGCGCGTTGCCTTCGCGGCGGATACCCGCCAGCTCGGCAATGCCGTTCAGGTCCACGATTTTTTCGGGGTTGGCCAGGCGCAGCCGCATGGACGGCAGCAGGCTTTGCCCGCCCGCGAGCAGCTTGCCGCCCTGGGCGATAAGCTGCGCGGCAGCGGCAGTGGAGGAAGGAGCCTCAAAGGTGAATGCGTACATGGTTGATCTCCTTATGCCTTGGCGCTTTGGATGGCTTCCCACACGCGGTGGGGTGATGCGGGCATGTCGAAGTCCTTCACGCCCAGAGGCCGCAGCGCATCGAGCACGGCGTTGATCACCGCCGGTGGCGAGCCAATGGCCCCGGCCTCGCCGCAGCCCTTGGTGCCCAGCGGGTTGTGGGTGCAGGGTGTGCACACATGGCCCAGCTTGAACTCGGGGAAGTCGTCAGCGCGCGGCATGGCGTAGTCCATGAAGCTGCCGGTGAGCAGCTGGCCGGTTTCGCGGTCGTACACGCAGTTCTCCAGCAGCGCCTGACCAATGCCCTGCACCAGTCCGCCGTGCACCTGGCCTTCCACGATCATGGGGTTGATGATGGTGCCAAAGTCGTCCACGGCGGTGAACTTGTCCACGCGCGTCACGCCGGTCTGCGGGTCGATCTCCACCTCGCAGATGTAGGTACCTGCCGGGAAGGTGAAGTTGGTCGGGTCGTAGAACGCGGTTTCGTTCAGGCCCGGCTCCAGCACATCCAGCGGGTAGTTGTGGGGCACATAGGCCGCAAGCGACACCTGACCGAACGGGATCTTCTTGTCGGTGCCCCGCACGGTGAATTCGCCGCCGCTGAAGTCGATGTCGGCGTCGCTGGCCTCCATCAAATGCGCGGCAATCTTCTTGGCCTTGGCCTCGATCTTGTCCAGCGCCTTCATGATGGCCGCACCGCCCACGCTGATGGAACGCGAGCCATAGGTACCCATGCCGAACGGCACGCGGCCCGTGTCGCCGTGCACGATGTCCACGTTCTCCACCGGAATGCCCAGGCGCGCGGCCACCACCTGTGCAAACGTGGTCTCATGCCCTTGGCCGTGGCTGTGCGAGCCGGTGAACACCGTCACGCTGCCCGTGGGGTGCACGCGGACCTCGCCGCATTCAAACAGCCCTGCCCGCGCGCCCAAAGCACCTGCGATGTTGGACGGCGCAATGCCGCAGGCTTCGATGTAGCTGCTGTAGCCGATACCGCGCTTGAGACCCTTGGCCTCGCTGGCAGCCTTGCGCGCGGCAAAGCCCGCCACGTCTGCCAGCTGCTGCGCCTGCGTCATGCACGCGTGGTAATCGCCCACGTCGTACTGCAGTGCCACCGGCGTCTGGTAAGGCCAGCTGGTGATGAAGTTGCGCTTGCGGATCTCGTCCTGGCCCAGGCCCATCTCCCAGCCGCAGCGGGTCACCAGCCGCTCCAGCAGGTAGGTCGCCTCAGGCCGGCCCGCGCCCCGGTAAGCATCCACGGGCGCGGTGTTGGTGAACCACGAATCCACCTCCACATACACCTGCGGCGTGGTGTACTGGCCGGCGAGCAGCGTGGCGTACAGGATGGTGGGCACGGCGCTGGCAAAGGTGCTCAGATACGCGCCCAGGTTGGCGTGGGTGTGTACCCGCATGGCCAGAAACTTGCCGTCTTTGTCCATCGCCATTTCGGCATGGCTCACGTGGTCGCGGCCATGCGCGTCGCTCAGGAACGCCTCGCTGCGGTCCGCCACCCACTTGATGTTGCGGTTGAGCTTCTTGGCCGCCCAGGTCAGGCACACGTCTTCAGCGTACAGATAGATCTTGGAGCCGAAGCCACCACCCACATCGGGCGCAATCACACGCACCTTGTGCTCGGGCAGGCCCATCACAAACGCCGTCATCAGCAGGCGTTCGACGTGCGGGTTCTGGTTGCTGACGTACAGCGTGTATTCGTCGCTCGCGCGGTTGTAGCTGCCGATGGCCGCACGCGGCTCCATGGCGTTGGGGATGAGCCTGTTGTTGATCAGGTCAAGCTTGGTGACGTGCGCCGCGTTGGCAAATGCGGCATCCACGGCGCCCTTGTCGCCGATGGCCCACTTGAAGCAGTGGTTGTCAGGCGCAATGTCATGCAGCGCCGCACCGGCCACGGCGCCCGATGCGGCGTCGGCCACGTTCACCACGGCAGGCAGCACGTCGTAGTCCACCTCCACCAGCTCGGCCGCATCGCGCGCCTGCTGCTGGGTCAGCGCCACCACCATGGCCACGTGGTCGCCCACATAGCGCACCTTGCCCTGGGCCAGGATGGGGTGTGGCGGCTCCTTCATGGGCTCGCCGTTGGTGCTGGTGATGAGCCAGCCGCAGGGCAGGCCGTTGATGTTGTCGGCGGCCACATCGGCGCCGGTGAACACGCCCAGCACGCCCGGCGCGGCCTTGGCGGCGTCCATGTTGATGCTGTTGATCTTGGCGTGGGCGTGCGGCGAGCGCACGAACACCGCATGGCTCTGCGCAGCCAGCACCACGTCGTCGGTGTACTGGCCCGCGCCGGTCAGGAAGCGGTAGTCTTCCTTGCGCTTGAGCGATTCGCCAATGTGCGGCAGCTTGGAAAAGTCGGATGCACCCATGGTCTTGTCTCCTTGGATTGTTCTGGCGTGGGGACGGCGGGCGCGCTCAGGCGCCGGCCATGGCCTTCTGGCCGACCTGCACTGCGCGCACGATGTTCTGGTAGCCGGTGCAGCGGCAGATGTTGCCTTCGAGCAGCTCGCGGATCTCGCCTTCGCTGGCGGTGGGATGGTTCTTGCACAGGTCCACCGCACTCATCACCATGCCCGGCGTGCAGAAGCCGCACTGCAGGCCATGGCACTCCTTGAACGCCGCCTGCATGGGGTGCATGGTGCCGTCGGCGGCGGCCAGCCCTTCGATCGTCTGCACGTCGGTGCCCTGGGCCTGCGCGGCCAGCATGGAACACGATTTGACCGCCCGCCCGTTCACATGCACGGTGCACGCGCCGCATTGGCTGGTGTCACAGCCCACGTGGGTGCCGGTGAGCGCCAAGTGCTCTCGCAGCGCGTGGACAAGCAGGGTGTTGGGGGGAACGTCAACACTGGCAGCGCGCCCGTTGACCGTGAACTGGACTTGCATCTGGCTGTCTCCTGGAGGGGTTGGCTGGAATAAGAACCTGGTCTTGCCCGCCGCATCTTCTGCCCCGCCCCGCCCCCTTTCCCTAGGGACAACCCTAGATTTCCCGGCGCCCGCATTCGATATTCTCAAAATGAAACATGCTGCACCGCACACCGGCGCATCATGCGAAAGCTTTCGACTTGGTGCCATCAGGAGCCTCGCTTCCACCGACCATGCTTTCAGCCCCGCCCCACCCCGTTGCCGACCGTCAGGCGCTCATCGCGCAGGCGCGCCAGGCGCTGCTGGCTGATGGCGCCACGCCTGCGCGCGCAGAGGTGGAGCCGTGGATTGCGCGCTCATGGCAGCGCTGCCTGGCCAACGGGCTGCAACCCACGCGGCCGGTGGCGTTCGACGTGGTGAGCGCACACGCACTGCGCCGCAGCCATGAGGAGAACCAGCACTTGCTGCGCGCAGCGCGCCCGGTGCTTGATCAGCTCACCCGCGCCATTGCGGGCATGCGCTATTTCGCGATGCTGACCGACGCGCACGGCACCGTGGTGGAGGTGCAAGGCCCGGTGGACCGGCAAGACCCCCGCGCGAGCACCATCGGCCGTGTGGGCATCGACCTGTCTGAAGCGGCCGTGGGCACCACGGCCATCAGCGCCGCGCTGGCCGAGCTGCAGCCCGTGTGGCTGCACCGGGGCGAGCACTTTTTTGACGACAACGGCAGCTACAGCTGCGCCGGCGCCCCCTTGTTCGACCCGCACGGCCGCTGTGTGGGCATGCTGGACCTGACCGGCGTGGATGTGCCCGAGCGGCCCGAGCTGCGGCATCTGGTGGCC
>JBCNOJ010000388.1:0-4959 GCA_039593925.1 Acidovorax sp. | reverse complement strand
ATGGGACGGCATCCTCTGACGAACGCGTGTCCGGGCTAGCGGCCAACGGAGGGGCTCGCTACACTGGTTCGGGTTCTGACCGAGTACTTTCCAGAGAGGGGGTTGCCATGGCTTCAGCCAATGTGGGGGATTGCCTGTCGGGTGCGTGGGGCATTTTCAAGAACAATGCCATCACCCATGTGGTGTGTACCTTGCTGGTGATGGTGGTTGCCAGCATCAGCGCTGGCCTGCTGGCCGGGCCCATGGTGGTGGGATACATGCGCATGGTCGAGCGCGAGGCACGCGGCGATGTGGTGCAGATCGGCGACATCTTCCGGGGCTTTGATGACTTTGTGCCCGCGTTTGTGGCGGGGCTCATCAGTTCGCTGGTGGTTTCGGTGGGTTTCATGCTGTGTGTCATTCCGGGCCTGCTGGTCATGGCTTTGCCGCCGGTGGCGCTGTATCTGGTGGCGCGTGGCGAACGTGACGGCGTAGAGGCCTTCAACCAAGCCTGGAGCATCGTCACCAAGAACCTGGGCTCGGCGTTCTTCTGCTCGCTGGTGCTGGGCATCGTCGGGTCGCTGGGCTTCTTGCTGTGTGGCGTGGGCGCGCTGCTGACATTGCCAATGTCCATGATCGGTTCGTACTTCATGGCGCGCCAGCTGGTGGGCGATGAACCGGTGGCACTGCCTCCCCTCTGAGCACGGCGCGGCGGTGGCGCCGGCGGGCAAAACGCCCGTCTGGCGGCCGCTGGACGGCAGTGCGCGGCGTTTGCGGCTCGCATTGGGCGTGGGCTGGCCACTGGCCATGGCCGCTACGCCCTGGTGGCTGGGGCAGGGTGGGCTGGGCCTGCCTTGCGGGTTTCGCGCGTTGACAGGCGTGCCCTGCCCGCTGTGCGGTGGAACGCACGCGTGCGCCGCGTTGGTGCAGGGCGACCTGGCGGCCGCGTGGGCGGCCAGCCCGGGTGCGTTGTTGCTGTTGGTGTGGCTGGTGCTGCTGGCCGGGCAGGCGGTGGCCGAAGGCGTCTCGGGCCACCGCCGCGTAGCCAGATGGCCGTGGTGGCATCCGGTGGTGCTGGCGGCTGTGGGGGGCGGGCTGCTTTTGGCCTGGCTGGCGCGCTGCGCCGGGCTCATCTAGCCGCGCCTTCCGGCCCGCTTTTTCCTTTCTCTCTTCCCATACTCCTGGCCGTCAGGCCCATGGGGCCGTGCACTGAGAGATGAACGGTGCACAGCATGCGTGCGCCAGACTGGTGCATTCAGCTTGTATACCAGTTGGCACGGAACCTGCGATACCGCAGGCAATGACCACCGCCACCGAGATCAGCAACCGCATCATTGAAGCCGTGATGGCACAGAAGCTCGCGCCCGGCTCCCGCCTGGGTGAGCAGCAGCTGGCCATGCTGTTTGATTGCAGTCGCACCATCGTGCGCGAGGCGCTCACGCGGCTGGCCACGCGCGGCATCGTCACGGTGAGTGCGCGTCGCGGTTGGTATGTGATCGAGCCGTCGCAGGACGAAGCGCGTGAGGCCTTCGAGGCGCGCCGCGTGATCGAGCTGGGCCTGCTGCACCAACTCAAGGTGGTGGACAAGTCCGCCGTGCGCCAACTCAAGAACCACCTGCAGCGCGAGAAGGCAGCCTTGGCAGGCACCGACGTGGGCGCGCGAAGCTTTCTGCTCGGCGACTTCCATGTCTGCCTGGCCGAGTGCCTGGGCAACAGCCTGCTGGCCGATACGTTGCGTGACTTCACGGCCCGCACCACGCTGATCGCCATGCTTTACCAGTCGTCGCACGACGCGGCCCAGTCCTGCGCCGACCACGTGCGCATCGTCGAGGCGCTGGAGGCCGGCGACATCGCCCGCGCCGAAGCGCTGATGTCTGAACATATCGGCACCGTGCAATCGGCCCTGCGCCTGCAAGCGAGCAGCGACCCGTTGGCCGAGCTGCGCGATGCCTTGGCGCCCGTGCGCAAAAGTCCAGGCGCCCCACAGGATGTCTCATCGCCCACGCCTGCCGGAACGACCAAGGCACGGGCCCGCAAACGCTCTCTTCCCCTGGCGTCCAACAAAGACGCTTCCACCGACGCATCCACCTACTTAGGAGCCTTGCTATGACCCCCGCCCGCGCTTTGTCATCCACCCGTCGCCTGACCCTGGGCGTTCTCGCTGCTGCCGGCGTGTCGGCAGCCTTGGTGGCCCCCGTCGCCCACGCGCAGAACGCGCTGGACAACATCCTCAAGGCCAAGGAAATCAAGATCGCCATCCCCACCGACTACCCGCCCTACGGCTTCGTAGGCACCGACCTCAAGCCCCAAGGCCTGGACGTGGAGATGGCCAACTACATCGGCGCCAAGCTGGGCGTGAAGGTGGAACTGATCCCCGTAACCAGCGCCAACCGCATCCCTTACCTGCAGACACAGAAAGCCGACCTCGTGATCTCCACCCTGGGCAAGAACCCCGAGCGCGAGAAGGTGATCGACTTCACTGCCGCCTATGCGCCATTCTTCCAGGCCGTGTTTGCCAGCAAGAGCCTGAACATCAAGAGCTTTGCCGATCTCACGGGCAAAAGCGTGGCTGTGACCCGTGGCGCGATGGAAGACCAGGAACTGGCCAAGGTTGCCCCTGCCGGCGTGGACGTGAAACGTTTTGAAGACCATGCCGCCAGCATCTCGGCCTTCGTATCGGGCCAGACACAGGCCATCGCCACCAGCGCCTCCACGGCTGGCACCATCATGGTGAAGAACCCCAATCTGCAGACCGAATACAAGCTGCTGCTGAAAGACAGCCCCAACTTCATCGGCGTGGCCAAGGGCGAAGACAAGCTGCGCCTCAAGGTGAACGAGATCATTGCGGAGGCGCGCAAGTCCGGTGACATCGACAAGATGTCCAACAAGTGGCTGGGCCGTCCCGCGGGCGATCTGCCACTTTGAGCTGTCTTCGGCCAGGCCCGTTCCTGAACAGGTGAGCGCGCGGTCTCCGCCATGCGATACCAGGCGGCGGACCCGCGCTGACCTTCAAGAGGCACACCATGCTGATCCAACTCGATTTTTCTGCGGTGATGGCTGCATGGCCGCTGCTTGTGCGCGGCGTGGTATGGACCATCGGCCTCACCATCGTTGGCACTGTGCTGGGCCTGTTGCTGGGCACAGCCTGCGCCTGGGCGCGTGCGCGCAACCTGGGGCCTCGGGCCCTGCCGCTGCGCGCGGCCGTAGCCACCTATGTGGAACTGGTGCGCAACACGCCGTTCATCGTGCAGCTTTTCTTTATCTTCTTCGGGTTGCCGGCACTGGGGCTCAAGCTCTCGCCGGAGGTGGCCTCGGTGCTGGCCATGGTGATCAACCTCGGTGCCTATTCGGCTGAAATCATCCGCGCCGGCATCGAGGCCACGCCGCGCGGGCAGATTGAGGCGGCGCAAAGCCTGGCGCTCACCTCTGGCCAAGTGTTTCGCCGGGTGGTGCTGCCGCCCGCCCTGCTCAAGGTATGGCCCGCAATGGTCAGCCAGATCATCATCGTGATGCTGGGTTCCGCCGTGTGTGGGCAGATCTCCACGCCCGAGTTGAGCTATGCGGCCAACCTGATCTCCAGCAACACCTTCCGCGCGTTTGAGGCATTCATTGTGGCCACGGCGGTGTATCTGCTGCTGTCCATCCTGACCCGTCGCCTGCTGATGTGGGTGGGCACGCGTTTTCTGGTGGGGAGGTAAATTCCGATGGTTGAATTCACCTTGTGGGACATCCTGCGCAACCTGCTGATGGCAGCGCGCTGGACGGTTTCTCTCTCCCTCATCGCCTTCATCGGTGGTGGTCTGGTGGGTCTGTTGCTGCTGGTCTTGCGCTTGTCCAAGCTGCGTGGCGCGGACCGTGCCGTAGGCGCCTATGTGCAGGTTTTTCAGGGCACGCCGCTGCTCATGCAACTGTTCCTGGCGTACTTCGGCATCGCGCTGTTTGGCATCAAGACCTCACCGTGGACGGCTGCCGCTGTGGCGCTCACGCTCTACACCAGTGCTTACCTCACCGAGATCTGGCGCGGCTGCGTGGCAGCCATTCCCAAAGGCCAGTGGGAGGCGGCGCAAAGCCTGGCGCTGAGCTTTGGCGAGCAGTTGCGCCACGTGGTGCTGCCCCAGGCGCTGCGCATCGCAGTGCCGCCCACCGTGGGGTTTCTGGTGCAGGTGATCAAAGGCACGGCGTTGGCATCGGTGATCGGCTTTGTCGAGCTGACCAAGGCCGGCAGCATGATCTCCAACGCCACCTACCAACCCTTCCTGGTCTACGCCTGTGTGGCGCTGCTGTACTTTGTGTTGTGCTTCCCGGTGAGTCTGGTGGCGCAGTCTCTTGAAAGGAAACTCCATGGCACTCGCCACTGACACCATTTCAGTCCCGGCCCATGACGGCATTGCCGTAGGCGCCCCGCCCATCGTGGACATCACCGCGCTGCGTAAGTCCTATGGCGCCAATGAGGTGCTCAAGGGCATCGACTTGAAAGTGCAGCGCGGCGAGGTGATCGCCATCATCGGCAAAAGCGGCTCCGGCAAAAGCACACTGCTGCGCTGTGTGAACGGGCTGGAGGTGTTCCAGGAAGGCGCTCTCAGCGTGAATGGCAAGAAGCTGCTGCACGAGAGCGCATCCGCGATGCGGGAGCTGCGCCAGCAGGTGGGCATGATTTTTCAGAGCTTCAACCTGTTTCCCCACCTCTCGGTAGGGCGCAACATCATGCTGGCTCCCACCTTGGTGAAGGCCCGTGATGCACAGGCCGCAGCAGAGCAGGCGCGCAAGTTGTTGATGCGCGTTGGCTTGGCTGAAAAGTTTGACGCCATGCCCGACCAGCTATCCGGCGGACAACAGCAGCGGGTGGCCATTGCCCGCGCCCTGGCCATGGAGCCGCAGGTGCTGCTGTGCGACGAAATCACCTCGGCGCTGGACCCTGAGCTGGTGGGCGAGGTGCTGCGTGTGGTGGAGTCGTTGGCGCAAGAAGGCATGACGCTGATG
>JBCNOJ010000387.1:0-4963 GCA_039593925.1 Acidovorax sp. | reverse complement strand
GCGGGCGACAAATCTTATGATTTCGTCAGCGCCGGCGCGATTCATATCGAGCCGATTGGTATCTACTCTAAAAAATACAACGTTCACACAGCCAGCGGTACCAGTGGTTGCCAATGGCCACATGGCCGACTTCGTCGCGCAGGATGATGTCCAGAATGCCAACGGCTGCGAGCGCGTCGGGTGTGCCCACCTGGCGCAGTTTGGCCTGGATCTGCGGCGTGGCGTCCAGGCCGCGGGCTTCCAGTGTGCGGGGCACCAGGGCCATGCGGGCCACGATGTCGTGCTGGGTTTTCTCGCACATGGTCCACAAGCCCTGGTGGGCGGGAAAGTCCCCATAGTCGTACCCCTGCAGCCGCAGGTGGTCGCGCAGCAGGCGAAAGTGCCGGGCCTCTTCGCCCGCCACCAACATCCAGTCGGTGTAGTAGGCGGGTGGCATGCCGTCAAACCGCCACACGGCATCCAGCGCCAGATTGATGGCGTTGAACTCGATGTGTGCAATGGCGTGGATCAGCACCGCGCGGCCCTCTGCCGTGGCGGGCGACCGGCGGGCCACCTCGGTGTGGCGCAGCAGCTGGGGGCGCTCGGGGCGGCCGGGCAGGGCGCTGGGGTCTGGCGTGGCGGGGGCGGAGGGTGCTATCGAAAGGGTAGCTGCTTGCGCTTGCAGGTCAAGCGCTGCAGCCGCTTTTTGTTCAGGGTCTGCAAGGCGCAAGACCTGCAGTGCACAGTGGCGAAGCTCCATCCTTACAATTCTAGGCCTTGCCATCGGAGTGAAGACACACGCTTTGTAACGATTGGCGACCTCTCAGGGGCGCTCTGCCAAAGAGCTGCCCCTCAACTTTTTGTGCGGAGTGGGTGCATGGCAATTTATGAACTGGATGGTGTGGCGCCGCAGGTGGCTGCTTCGGCCTGGATCGCGGACAGCGCGCAGGTGATGGGCAACGTGGTGTTGGGTGAAGACACGAGCGTGTGGTTTGGCACCGTGGTGCGTGGCGACACCGAAAGCATCACCATTGGCGCGGGCTCCAACATCCAGGACGCGAGCGTTTTGCACGCCGACATCGGCATGCCCCTGGTGGTGGGCGAGCGCGTGACGGTGGGGCACCAGGTGATGCTGCACGGCTGCACGATCGGCGATGAGTCGCTGATCGGCATTGGCGCCGTGGTGCTCAACGGGGCAAAAATCGGCAAGCACTGCCTGGTGGGCGCGGGCGCGCTGCTCACCGAGGGCAAGGAGTTTCCCGATGGTTCCATGATCATCGGCAGCCCTGCCAAGGCCGTGCGCGAACTCACGCCCGAGCAGATCGAAGGCCTGCGCCAAAGCGCCCAGCACTACATCGACAATGCGCGCCGCTTTCAAAACGGCCTGCACAAGATCGGCTGAAGGCCGAATTTTCTTTCTGGAACCCCTTGCGTGTCTGAACTCCACAAGTTTCTTTTTGACGGCCTGCCAGTGCGCGGCATGATCGTGCGCCTGACCGATGCCTGGACCGAAATCCTGCGCCGCCGCGCCAGCAACACCGCCACCGGCGCCTACCCGGCACCCGTGAGCGAATTGCTCGGTGAGATGGCCGCTGCGGGCGTGCTCATGCAGTCCAACATCAAGTTCAACGGCGCGCTGGTGCTGCAGGTGTTCGGCGATGGCCCGGTCAAGCTGGCCGTGGCGGAGGTGCAGTCGGACCTGAGTTTGCGCGCCACGGCCACCGTGAATGGAGAAGTGCCTGAGGGCGCGCGCCTGTCGCAAATGCTGAACGTGGGCGGTGGCGGCCGATGCGCCATCACACTGGACCCCAAGGACCGCCACCCCGGCCAGCAGCCCTACCAAGGCGTAGTGCCGTTGTACGGCGACCACCATGAAAAACTGGAACGCCTGTCGGACGTGTTGCAGCACTACATGCTGCAGTCCGAGCAACTCGACACCATTTTGGTGCTCGGCGCCAACGACCAAGTGGCGGCGGGCCTGTTGATCCAGCGCATGCCGATCAAGGGCGAGGGCAACCTGGCCGCCGGTCTTTCGCACCGCGAGAACGAAGACCAAATCGGCCACAACGAAGACTACAACCGCATCGCGCACCTGGCCGCAAGTCTGACGCGCGAAGAGCTGTTGACACTGGACGTAGACACCATCCTGCGCCGCCTGTTCTGGGAAGAGAAGCTGCTGCGCTTCGAGCCGCAGCAAGGTGCAGACGGCCCGCGGTTTGCGTGCACCTGCAGCCGCGAGCGCGTGAGCAATATGCTGCGCAACCTGGGCCCCAAAGAAGCCGAAAGCATCCTCGCAGAGCGGGATGACATTGAAGTGGGTTGTGAGTTCTGTGGCCAGCAATACCGGTTTGATGCCGTGGACGCTGCGCAGATCTTCGTACCGCCCGGGGCTTCGCAGCCGCCCGGCCCCACGGGCATCCAGTAGCGCCACAGCCAGAGCGCGCCACAATCCCTGGCAGGCGCGGCGGCTCGCTGGTCCGACGGCCGCGGGAGCGCGCTGACCATCGTTGACAATCTTCTTCGCCAGTCCGTCCTAACATCCTGTCCCATGCAACCACCCACCGCCTGTGTGGTGGGCTTGCGGGTCCAACGAGGGTGTCATGGAGTTTTTTCGCCGAGTCATGGGATTGCAGCGCGGGCGTGTGCCGACCGCATCGCTCACGCTGTTTGACAGTTCAGCCGCTGCCGATTCGCGCCGCCCGGAAACCCTGCTGGCGGCGCTCGACATCGACGCAGCCATCAATGCCCACGAGCGCTGGAAGCAGCGGTTGATGGACTACCTCGAAGGCCGCACGACCTATGGCGTCGACCCAGCATTGGTGCGGCGCGACACACACAGCGCGCTCGGCCGCTGGTTGCATGGGGTGGGTGGCGAGGTGCTGGGCGACCAGCCCGCGTATGCGCTGCTGATGGCCCGGCATCGGTACTTTCACGAGCAAGCGGCCCTGCTGGTCGAACTGGCGCAGCAGGGTGAATGGGACAAGGCCGTGCAAGTGCTCAATGGCGGCTATCGGTACGGCTCCAGCCAGGTGGTGCTGCTGCTCAAAGAACTCAAACGCGGGTTGGGACAACCCTGAAACCTTGCAACTCTGGAGACCAGGGGCGTCAGCGGGTCTGGGCGCTTTGTTCCATCAGCGCAGTGAAGAGACGATGCTCGCATTCAGGGTCGCTGCACTTTTCACAGTTCCATGCACGCAGCTTGGCAGGCCGGGAGCCAGAATCTGAATCAAATATGCCTCTAGCGCTTTCTGGGGAAGCGCTGATAGCTACGGAATTAATAGCTTTCAGTGCGTGCTGCACACGTTGCTGGCCTTGCCCATACACCACGCGGTAGGTCACCCCCGCATCCGCCAGTGCCTTGCGCAAAAGAGCGTCGCAGGCCTCGCGGCTTGGGCGGTTCGAGGGGGTAATTTCACCTTGCAAGGGCACATCTTCGTCCAGGCCCATCAGCAAGGTCAGGTCTGCGCGCCGGTGCAGTGCGAGAGCGGAAGACAACAAAGTGCTGCCCGGTTCAGCCAGGCCGTGTTGCGCCGTCAATGGCACTGCGGTCAGTGCAGTCAGTGCATCCAGCAAGGCCGTGGTGTGCAGCAGGGTGGCACTGCCCACAGTCAGGCGCGCTGCCAGCGCTTTGGCCAAAGGCTCGGCGCCCGATTCGGGCGCGCCTACCAAGGTGATCAGGGGTGCAACCAAGTGGCCGATGAAGGAAGGGTTGTGGCGAGCAGACGTTGCTCACCGCGGGGTGAACTGCACGTAGACCTCGTTGGGCTTGACCATGCCCAGTTCGCTGCGTGCCTTTTCCTCCACCATATCCAAGCCCTCCTTGAGGTCATGCACCTCGGAGGACAGGCGCTCGTTCGCCTGCCGGGCCTGGTCATTGGCGGCCTTCTGCATATCGATCTGCCGCTGCATCTCGTTCACCCGCGGAACGCTGCCCCGCCCCAGCCAGAGCTGGGCATGCAGCGCTGCCAGCAGCGCCAGCAAAACGACGGGGAGGATGCGAGACCCCATGGGTTCAGGTCACACCGTTCGAAAGAAAGCGGAGTGCTTGGAGTGCAGCAGGCTCATGCTCTGGAGGGCCGTTTGGCGCTGGTTCAGCGCTGGTTCAGCGCAGGTTGTAGAACGCAGCGCGACCGGGGTATTGCGCGATTTCGCCCAGGTCTTCCTCAATGCGCAGCAGCTGGTTGTACTTGGCGATGCGGTCAGAGCGCGACAGCGAGCCGGTCTTGATTTGGCCAGCATTGGTGCCCACCGAGATGTCGGCAATGGTGCTGTCTTCGGTTTCTCCCGAGCGGTGCGAGATCACGGCGGTGTAGCCAGCGCGCTTGGCCATCTCGATGGCGGCAAACGTTTCGGTGAGCGTACCGATCTGGTTGATCTTGATGAGGATCGAGTTGGCGATGCGCTTGTCGATGCCTTCCTTCAGGATCTTGGTGTTGGTCACAAACAGGTCGTCGCCCACCAGCTGCACCTTGTCGCCCAAGCGTTCGGTCAGGTGCTTCCAGCCGTCCCAATCGCCTTCGTGCATGCCGTCTTCGATGCTGATGATCGGGTACTTGTCCACCCAGGCAGCCAGCATGTCGGTCCATTGCTGGGCGGTGAGCTTGAGGCCGCCTTCGCCTTCCAGCACGTAGTGGCCGTCCTTGTAGAACTCGCTCGCGGCGCAGTCCAGGCCCAGGGCGATCTGATCGCCCGCCGTGTAGCCTGCAGCTTCGATGGCTTGCAGGATCAGGCGGATGGCGGCTTCGTGGTTCTCGACGCTGGGGGCAAAGCCGCCTTCGTCGCCCACTGCGGTGCTGATGCCCTTGTCGTGCAGGATCTTCTTGAGCGCGTGGAACACCTCGGCACCCCAGCGCACGGCTTCGCGGAACGTGGGCGCGCCCACGGGGATGATCATGAACTCTTGCAGATCCAGGCTGTTGTTGGCGTGTGCGCCGCCGTTGATCACGTTCATCATGGGCACGGGCAGTTGCACGCTGCCCATGCC
>JBCNOJ010000386.1:0-4968 GCA_039593925.1 Acidovorax sp. | reverse complement strand
CTTCCTTGATGCCTAGACGGTCCTCCGGCGTGAGTCCATAGCGCTGCGCCAGCAGGTCGTAATCGGCCGCGTCCAGCGTCACCGTCAGCCGCGGCCGCTTGGGCCGGGCCGCCACAGGCAGATCCAGCACACTGCGAATCTGTGTGGACGTGGACACGTTGGCGTGAAACGCCGCCACGCGGATGGCTTCCATCACGGCCTCTTCCACATCAAACGCCACCTGAACGGCACGCAGAGCGGGCTCAGAGCCCTGCCACCGCGCGGGCTTGCGCGGCGCGGGGCTCATGGCGTGGGTGTGGAGGTGGGGGCTGGCAACGCGTTGGCTGCGGTGGCGCCGCCGCCGGCCTGGCGTGCCCGCAGGCGCTCCATCACCTTGGCGGCACGCGCCTTGTCGTTGTCGCCAATGCCTGCATCGGCCAGCTTGCGTTCCAGCGCGCGGTGGCCAAATTCCTGGTCCAGTTGCTCGGCTGCGGCCATGCGGTCGGCCAGGTCTTCGTGGCGCTTCTTGATGCGCTCCAGCGAATCGCGGGCACTTGTCAGTTGCGAGCCGGTCGCGCCGATGCTTTCAGAGATGCTCTGGGTGGCGCGGTATACGCTCTCGGTGGTCTTGGCGATGCCGATCTCGCGTTCGTGCTCGCGCACCCGGCCTTCCGCACTGCGGATCAGGTCCTTCAGGCGCGACACTTGCATCGCATAGCTGGCGTGGGCCTGCGTCTGCTCGTTCAGCTCGGCTTCCAGGCCTGCCACGCGCTCGGCCACTTCCAGTGCCAAGCCTTCGTTGGCCTTGTCGAGCGCCTGCACGGCCATGTCCTCGTGGCGCAGCATGTCGGCCTTGATGCGCTCAATGTCGCGCGCGGTCTGCATCTGCTTGGCCATCACGCCGGTGAGTTCGGTCTTGGCTTCGGCGATGCTGCTTTTGGCGTCGATGATTTCCTGTTCGTAAATGCGCGTGGCATTGCTGTCCACCACGCTCTGACCGAGTTCACGGGCGCTGCCGCGCAGCAGGGTGACGAGTTTCTTGATGACCGACATGGTGTTCTCCTGTCAATGTCGAAAGAGCTTGAGGGCAAATGAAGAAGGTGGGGCGGAATGTGCGGCGGGTTCAGCGCAGGAACTCTGCCAACGCATCGAGCGCATCCAGCGCGTTGTCGCTGAGCACCGCCACTTCGTGCGCCACGTCCTCGGCACGTGCGGCCCGCGCCAGAGCACCGACCAGCACAAAGCGCCCGTCCACGCGGCCAAAGGCCGAGAGAGGCACGGAAGGGTTCAGGTCCAGCAACGCTTCCATCAACTCGGCACGCCGCTCTGGACGAACGTCGGCGTCGGTCCACAGGTAGCACAGGCAGATGGTCTGCATGTCCGAGCAGGTCACGAAGATGGGCAGCTCTTCGCGCCCCTCAATGCTCACCTGCACCACGGGCACATCGCCCGCAATGGGTTGCAACTGCACCGCCACACCGCCCATGAGCGCCGAGGTCAGCACGTCCAGGTTGTTGAGTTGTTCCAGCAAAGTGGCCACGGCGTCTCCTTCGTCGTGCGGGTGGGGCGGGCGGCCGGGAAAGGGTCCGTGTGCCTGCATGGAAGGGGAGAATAGAGGTGCCGACATATCATGTCAACATGTGCATTTGTGACCAAATGCAAGTGCGCGAAGCGCGATCCGGAACGATCGCGAAAGCGCCGTCCAAGGGTGGAGGCGATGCGACGTGCTACGGAAATAATAGCTTGGAGCGCTTGTCTGGCAAGCGCTACTGGCTGATTTGCACCAGAGCCTGGTCCTCGACAGGAATCGAACCGAGAACCGGGGTAAATAGGCCGAAATCCACTGTTTAAACGCACAGCTGTCGGGTGTAAATCACGGCCTAAATCAGCCTATTTTACTGTTCATGTCCCCGGGTTTGGCCGATATGTAACCGTCCAACTTACGGCGCTCTGCACCCTTGTCAGCTCGGTCGATCCATCGGCTGTACACGCGATAGAACATCTCCACTGAGTGCCCCAGTTGCCGAGCGGCCCATGCCGGCGTGATGCCCGCCATCAGGCAGACGGTCGCGAACGTGTGCCGAGTCTGCCGCGCGTCGCGCAGCCGCAGGCCGGATAGTCTCATGGCCGGCTTCCACCATAGGCGCAGCGGTTCATCCGTCGACGAAAAGGCTGCGCCATCTTCCCTCACGAACACCCTGCCGCCCGCCAACTGCGATACGGCGCGCTGTCTCTCCAGCACCTGCCGGGCGCGGGCCGTCAGCTCAAGCTCTCGGATGTCTGCCGTCTTCGTGCCCTTGACCTTGCCCCGCGTCAGCGCTTCATCCACCAGCACCGTGCCGGCGTGCAGGTCCACCTTCGACCAGCTCAGCGCGATCTGCTCAGAAGGCCGCATCCCCGTGAAGATGGCGAACTCGTAGTAGTCCCGGCCCCGCGCCGAACTGAAGCGCTGCAACAGCACTTCGACCTGGTCCAGCGTGAAGGGATCGGGCTGCGGTTTCTGATGCTTCCGCATGGCGATGTGCATGTGCAAGGCCTCGGGAATCATTTTGGCAAGGTGCCCATACTCCAAGGCCATGCTGAGCACGCTGGCGATGTTGTTGAATGTCTTGGGGTTCTCCGGCAATCCAGCGAGCAGGATCTTCAGCTCGCGAAACGTGAGCTGGCAGGCGTCCATCTTGCGCACGGTGTCGAAGTGGTAGCTGTCCAGAGTCTGCTGGTATTGGTCCGCGGTGCTGTGCTGGAGCTCCGGCCGCTTGACCTTCAGCCACTCCTGGAAGACATCGCCGATGGTGGGATGCGCGCCCGGAGCTGGGTCTGCGCTGGCCTGAACCTTCGGCACTCGCGGGCTTTCTGGGAAGTATTCGGCCAAGACGAAGGTGCCTCGTTCGATTTTTCCCAGGATCTCCAGCCGCAGCCGTTCTGCATACCGCACGTTCGCTGGCGTGGGCGACATGGCCAGGGGTTCCTTGCCATAGCCGTGGGCCCGCAGGTCGATCTGTAGAGCATTCTTCCGGATGATCACGCCGGGCATGTTTCGCTCGCTTTCTTGCGCCCCCTGGTGCTGGGCGGGCTGCTGTTGTTGTCGATGAACTCATCCAGCGCTAGGCTGTCGATCATCTTTCGGCCCTCAAACCACTTCCACACGGCACCCTCGGGCCATCGGCCAGAGCGCCCGGTGCGCTCGTCGAAGAACGAGGCCGGCAGGCCTGTCAGTTCTGCCGCCTTCTGGATCGTCACCCATCTTGTCATGGTGCTGCACCTCCTGCATGCTTGTGCTCTCCCTGCAGTTTTCGGATGGCGTTGATCTTGCGCAGCGCGGCGCGTGCGGTCTCCAATGTGGCGCGCTCGGTGCCGAGCTGGTCCAGCGTGAATCCCTCATCTTGTCGGACTTGGATCACCTCGCGCTGGGCCTGAACGGTGTGCCACAGGGCCTTCGTCTCAGCGCGCGTGAGCTTCGGCAGCTTGGGCCTGCCCGCAGCTTCCCGCCGCAGCGCGTGCACCTCGGCGCGAGACTGCGCGTACAACAGATACGGGATCGTGGTCGAATCGCTGCGCCCGGCCACCACCAGATGGCGCGGGTCCACGTTCCTGGCATGGGCCAGCACCGCCTGCAGGGCCATGTCGAAGCCGCGCTGGGTGGCGCCGTCCACCTTGCCGCGGCAGCGAGCCAGCTTGCGCGTCTCGTGCAGCAACTCGTGGACCAACCATTCGTGCGCGGCGAGCCAATCGATTTTTTCGGTGGTTTCAGGCATCGCGCGCTCTCCCCAGCGTAGCCTGGGTCTGCACGATGGACTGCAGCAACTGCAGCTCATGCTCCAGCACTCGGACCTTCGCGCGCAGCTGGGCCACCGTCGAATACGGGATTCGGTGAAGCCCATCCTTGGCCAGCACCACCGGATCGTCACCTCCGTTGATCACGCGGGTGTGCTCCTGCAGCAGCTGGAAAGCTCGGTCGGCTTCGGCTGCGGCCGCCTTGTCCCCGGCTGGCGCCCGTGCCGCCTTCACGGTCTGGTACTGGAAGTGATGGGCGAGCGCGACGTGGTGCTCCAGCCATGCCGTGGTGTCGATCCTGACGCCCCTGGCTTGCTCCGTCAGCTTGCAGCCTGGGGTGGCCACCTATCCGCTGCACCACAGCGTCTTCGAGATCAAGCGTGCCACGCTGCGCGGACGACCTCTGGACGAGACCAGCGTGGAAGAGATGGACGATGACTGTCCGGGCTGGGAGAACTGGAAAGGCACTCCCCGCGCGTACATCTTCGAAGAGGCCAACGGTGCGCGGACGGCCAGCCTTCGCCTGGTGCGCACGCCGACACAGGCCGATACCCTGGCCCTGACGGTCTACCGTGGCGCACTGAAGCCTCTGAGTGCCGACAGAGATTCCGAACGGCCCGAGATCCTTGAACGCTTCCATGAGCGCCTGATGGACTGGATGCTGCATCGGGCCTATCTCAAGCAGGACGCCGACACCTTCGACCGGAACAAGGCAGCGGAATCCCTGGCTCTGTTCGTGCAGGCCTTCGGTGAGCGCCCTGATGCCAATGTGCAACGCAAGCAGCGCGACCGCCGTCCGCCCATCGTGCAAATGAACTGGTAGCGGCGGTGCCCCTGTGGGGTTTGGCGCATCCGCCCGGGGCCAGAAGAATGTCCCCAGACTTTTCAGAGGCCACACCATGCGCAGAACACTCGCTCAGATCGCCGGCTTGACCGGCACTCGCAACTACCGCGACGGCGGCCACATCCGCGGGCCCGGTACCGGCACCAGCGATTCCATTGACATCAAGGCTTCGGACGGCGAGTTCATCTTGCCCACAGACACCGTGCGCAAGGTCGGTGTCCGCCGCCTGCAGGACCTGGTGAACATGACCCACACCCCGGTGAAGGGGGAAGGCAAGCCCGGGCATTTTGCCGGTGGCGGCCTCGTGGACCCCATGGAGCAGGTCAAGCGCTGGGATGTACAGGCGCAGGCCCGTGATCAGGAAATACAGG
>JBCNOJ010000385.1:0-4970 GCA_039593925.1 Acidovorax sp. | reverse complement strand
CTGCTCGACCGCAGCACCCAGGAGGCCACCGAACGCGAGCTGGAAACCCTGCTCTCCGAACTGCGCGCCACGCTGGATTCCGCAGCCGACGGCATGCTGGTGTGCGGTCTTGACGGCCAGGTGCGAGCCTTCAATCAGCGCCTGGCGCAACTGTGGAGCATTCCGCGCGAGCGTCTGGTAGAGCGCGACGATGCCGCGGTTTACGCCCACATGGCCAGCCAGGTGGTGGACGCACGCATCTACGCAGAGCGGCTGGCCGCCATCGCCCGAGAGCCCATGCAGGAAAGCACGGACATTCTGGAGCTGCGCAGCGGTGCCGTGCTGGAAATGCGCACCGTGCCGCAGTTCAGCCAGGGGCGGCCGGTGGGGCGCGTGTACTCGTACCGCGACATCACACGCCAGACCGAGATCCAGGCCAGCCTGCGCTTGGCGGCCCGCGTGTTCGAGTCCAGCCTGGATGCCATCTTCATCGCCGACAGCCAGCACCGCATCCTGCGCATGAACCCCGGGTGTGAGCGCTTGGTGGGGCCCTCTGCCAGCGCGTTTGAGGGCTGCATGGCCGCCTCGCTGTTCGGCGGCGGCTCGGATGCCAGCTTCATGGAGCAGGTACTGCAAGGCTGGGCCAACGACGGTTTCTGGGAGGGCGAGCTCTGGCTGCCCCGCGACAACGGCGCGTATTGCGCCGTGCAACTGTCTTGGGTGGCGCTGCGCGACGACGAAGGCCGCCTGGTGCAGAGCATTGGTTTCATGCGCGACCTGACGCTGCAACACGCGGCTCAAAAGCGCATCGAAGAACTGGCTTACAGCGATGTGCTCACAGGATTGCCCAACCGCCTGCTGCTGTCGCAGCGCGTGGACACTGCCATTCAGGGGGCGCGCCAGAGCGACACGGGGTTTGCCATCCTGTTCCTGGACCTTGACCGTTTCAAGATCATCAACGACTCCCTGGGTCACCCGTTTGGCGACCGCGTGCTGCAACTGGTGGCCGAACGCCTGCAAACCTGCCTGCGCCAGACCGACATGCTGTGCCGCCTGGGAGGCGATGAATTCGTCATCTATTTGCACGGCGGCGATGCCGCCGTGGCAGAAAGCGTGGCACGCCGCATCCTGGACGACATGCTCAAGCCGTTCACGCTCGACAGCATGGGCTTCTCGATTCAATGCAGCATTGGCATGGCGCTCTACCCGCAAGATGGCGCCACGCTCGACGACCTCATCAAGCAGGCCGATACGGCCATGTACCGCGTGAAGGACCGGGGGCGTGGCAGCTACGGCTTCTACCAGCCGCAGATGAACGCGAACCTGCTTTCGCGCATGCAGATGGAGCACGCGATGCGCCAGGCGCTCGGCCTGCAGCGCATGGCCGTGCATTACCAGCCCCAGGTCAATCTGGTCACAGGGCGCATCACCGGTGCAGAGGCGCTGATCCGCTGGACCGATCCGGAGTTCGGCGCCGTATCGCCCGCGCAGTTCATCCCGCTGGCCGAGGAGTCTGGCTACATCGTCACGCTCGGCGCGTGGGTGATGGAGCAATCGGTGCGCGAGGCGGCCGTGTGGATGCACAGCGGCACGCCCATCATGGTGTCCGTCAACGTGTCGGCGCTGGAGTTTCGCCAGCCGGATTTTGTGGAGCGCATCACGCGCCTGCTGGCCGTGCACCAGTTGCCGCCCACGCTGCTGGAGCTGGAGCTCACGGAAACCATCCTTCTGCAAGATGCGCAAGAGATGGAACAGCGCGTGCGTGTGCTGGCAGACCTCGGGATCGGGCTGGCCATCGACGATTTCGGCACAGGCTATTCCAGCCTAGCCTATCTCAAGAAGCTACCGATCCACAAACTCAAGATCGACCAGTCCTTCGTGCGCGGACTGCCGGACGACGACGGCGACCGGGCCATCGTGAGCGCCATCATCAGCATCGGCCGCGCCATGCACATTGAGGTGGTGGCCGAAGGTGTGGAAACCGAAATCCAGCAGGCGGTGCTGCAGGCCATGGACTGTGACCACTACCAGGGCTATCTGTGTGCCCCCGGCCTGCCCGCCGAGCAGTTTCGCGCCATGCTCGCCAAACCGCTGCCAGCCAAGGCGCAGGGCAAGCGCAGTTTGCCCAACAAGCAGGAACTCAGCGACTAGGGCATGGGGACAGGCCCTAGGCTAGCGCCACGCGCGTCAGCGCGGCTCAAGCGGCGGTGACGCCTTTCCAGAACATGTAAGCCGCAAGTCCAAACAGCAGGGATGCGAACACCCGCTTGAGTTGTTTGACCGGCAGGCTGTGTGCCGCCTTGGCGCCCAGCGGGGCCGTGAGCACGCTGCAGGTGGCAATCACTGCCAAGGCCGGCAGCCACACATAGCCGAGCGATGCTGGTGGAAGGTCGGCCACGTTGTAACCGCTCACCACATAACCCACCACATTGGCCAGCGCAATCGGAAAGCCCAGCGCTGCGCTGGTGGCCACGGCGTAGTGAATGGGCACGTTGCACCACGTCATGAAAGGCACGCTGACAAAACCGCCGCCCGCACCGACGAGGCCCGACAAAAAACCGATCACGCCACCGGCAGCCACCTGGCCTGCACCGCCGGGCATCTGCCGAGACGGTGCCGGCTTCTTGTCGAGGAACATCTGGGTGGCTGAAAAGCTCACGAACAGCCCGAAAAAGATGGCCAGGAAGGAGCCCTTGAGCAATGCAAACACGCCCAGGCTGGCCACCATGCCACCCAGCACAATGCCCGGTGCGAGTCGCTTCACGATGTCCCATTGCACTGCGCCCCGCTTGTGGTGCGCGCGCACGCTGGAGATCGAGGTGAACATGATCGTGGCCATCGACGTGGCAATCGCCATCTTGACCGCCAGATCGGGCGCCACCTGTCGGCCCCCCAGGATGTAGGTGAGAAATGGCACCAGCAGCATGCCTCCACCGATGCCCAACAGGCCTGCCAGAAAACCCGTAGCAAGGCCGAGCACGGCAAGTTCAACGATCAGGACAGGATCCAGCATGGTGGCGTGCGCAAGATAAAGAGGAGAAGACGCAGAAGATGCGGCCCGCCGGTGGCGCCCGAAAGGCATGGGGCGGTGGCAGGCGCATGAAGAAGAAGGTGTCCGCGGATGCTACCGAACTCTCATCCTGAACCGGGGGTTCAGGTGGGCGAGGGCAGCCTTGCATTGGGTTCATCTGACGCGAGATGATCACGCTTGCTGGGCGATGTACCAAGCCCGAGCTCAATGAGCATTGGTTCAAGGAAATATAAAGCCCGGCGGCACCGCAGACGCCTCCATTGTAGGCCTATGGGGATGGTTGATGCGATGGGTGGGGCTTGTAAATCGCGTAAGCCAATGCCGCATTCAACGCCCGTGATTGGGCGCCTGGGTGCTGCGTCAGAGCAGTCGGCCGTCGTCGCCCAGGGCCTGGTCCAGGCGCTGAACCAGGCTTTGCAGGCGCTCGTTGTCGCCATCGGGCAAAAGCGAGGCTTGGGCACCGGTGCCATCGGCGGGCTGCGGCCGTTGCGCAGTGCTCCCAGGTGCTGGTTGCGGCTGTGCTGCGCCAGCAGCAAGGTCGGCCGCTTCGCGGTCTGCAATTTCAAACGCCAGGTTCAATGCGGCCAGCACGGCGATGCGCTCGCGGGCGCGCACTTTGCCCGCGTCGCGGATGCGGGTCATCGCCGTGTCCACGCGTTCCACGGCATCCAGAAGGCGGCTCTCGTGGCCCTCGGGGCAGGACAGCAGGTAGCTTTGCTGCAGGATCTGCACCTCGATCTGTTTCATTCGGATTCCTTCGTGGCGGGGGCTGCGGCGGGCAGGCGTTCCAGCAAGGCATCCACGCGGGCGCGGGCCGCGCTGAGGCGGGATTTGAGCGAGTCCCGCTCGTGGGTGAGCGCCGCAACCTGCTCGTTCAGCAGCGCATTGGTGCGCTGCAATTCGGCGTGTCGAACGAGCAGTCGTTCAACACGATCGGCGATCTGGTCGGTGGGGGACGGTATGGCCATACAGCCCTTCATTGTAGGGTTGTGGTTTGCAAACGGTCGTAAAATCCGAGGGTTGGTGCTCGCGGTGTGGTTCACATGCCGCAGTTCAACGGGAAGCAGGAAGGTACCGCCACACATGGCGCACCCAGCCTGCGCTGCCCCCGCAACGGTCAGCGGACGAATCACCCGATTCCCTTTTCATCCTCATGCCACTGGGCGCCTTGAACAAGCGCCTGGGAAGGCGTTGAAGAGCGTTCCGCCAGCCCGGATACCGGCCAACACGGTGGTTGCGTGCGACCTGTCTTTGTAAAGGCATTCCGCGCGCGGCCGTATCACCCATCTGCTGGCGGGGAGGCCGGCGCGGGTACTGTTTGTAGATATTGACCCCATGAAAATCCGTACCCCTCGTGCGCGCATCGCGGCGCCGCTGTGCCTGTGTCCTGCCCTGCTGGCCCTGGCTGTTGTGGGCGCCTGCACGGCGCATGCACAAACACAGGACCAAGCCCCCGTGTCTGCCGATAACTCCGGCGCCGTGCAACTGGCCCAGAACCTGCGCCAGCCCTCGCTGGGCGAAACCGTGGTGACCGCCACGCGCACCGCCCAGCCGCTGTCCGACCTGGTGGCTGACGTGACCGTGATCGACCGTGAAACCATCGAGATGAGCGGCGCCACTGGCCTGGCCGACGTGCTGGCGCGCGTGCCTGGCATCGAGATATCGCGCAACGGCGGCCCCGGCACCACGACCAGCGTGTTCCTGCGCGGTGCCGAGTCGCGCTTCACGGCGGTCTACATCGACGGTGTCCGCATCGATTCGCAATCCACCGGCGGTGCCGCGTGGGAGTCCGTGCCGCTGGCGCAGGTCGACCGCATCGAAGTGCTGCGTGGCACGGCAGGGGCTGTTTATGGCTCCGACGCCATGGGCGGCGTCATCCAGATTTTCACCAAGCGCGGGGAACAAGGCGTGGCGCCGTACGTCGGCATCGGCATTGGCAGCCACAACACCTACAAGGCCG
>JBCNOJ010000384.1:0-4970 GCA_039593925.1 Acidovorax sp. | reverse complement strand
GGACGTACGCAGCTGCACGCGCTGCAGAGCTTTCGGCAGTGGCTGCTGGGCAGCGCTGAGCCCGTGGTGGCTCAGGCGCCGGTGTCGCCGCCCGCGTAGGCCTCCAGCCCGATGGCCACCACAGTGGCCACATCGTTGCCGACCTCGGCGCGGAACTCCGCCTCGGCCTGCGCCACCGCGTCGCGAAACGCCTGCAGCCAAGCCAGGCCAGTGGGCGTAAAGCACACGCGGCGTGCCCGCGCATCCAGCGCATCGGCCTCGCGCGTGACCAGCCCCCAGGCCTCGCACTGGTCCACCAGGTTGGCCATGGCCTGCTTGGTCATGCCCGCGCGCTGGGCCAGGTCGGTCAGCCGGTCGCCTTGCAGCGCCAGGTGGCGCGTGATGTGCACATGGGCGGCCGTCACCTGGTCGCGCGCGGCCAAATTGGACAGCGCCAGCGGCACCTCCACGTTGTGCGCCATCAGCTGCAGCACCCGCGCGTCGAAGCGACGCAGGGCACTGCCCATCAGTCGGCCCAGGTGCGTCTGGCGCCAGCGATCATCCGGCCCCGGGGTTTGGCTGGCTGTGGTGGTGGTGGTGGCAGAGAAATGGGCCATGCGAGATTGTCAGGCAAACTGACCAAAAATCGCTTTTATTTAATTCAACAGCTCGCATAAACTACTGTTCAAGCATCCAGCCTGTGATTAACCGCAGAGCGGTGCAAGCATCCAACCTGTTGTTTCTCAAGGAGTTTTTCATGGACGTCGCAGTCAAAGGCACCAACCCCGCATTGCCAGCAAACACCGAAAAAGCCAAGGCCCTGGCCGCCGCGCTCGCCCAGATCGAGAAGCAATTCGGCAAGGGCACGATCATGCGCCTGGGTGAAGGCGAGGTGATCGAGGACATCCAGGTCGTCTCCACCGGCTCGCTGGGCCTCGATATCGCCCTGGGCGTGGGTGGCCTGCCCCGCGGCCGCGTGGTTGAAATCTACGGCCCGGAATCGTCGGGCAAGACCACGCTCACGCTGCAGGTCATTGCCGAGATGCAAAAACAAGGCGGCACCTGCGCGTTTGTGGATGCCGAACACGCCCTGGATGTGCAATACGCCCAGAAGCTGGGCGTGGAACTGTCTGACCTGCTCATCAGCCAGCCCGACACCGGCGAGCAAGCGCTCGAAATCGTGGACAGCCTCGTGCGCTCTGGCGCCGTGGACCTGATCGTGGTGGACTCGGTGGCCGCGCTCACGCCCAAGGCCGAAATCGAAGGCGAGATGGGCGACGCGCTGCCCGGCCTGCAGGCCCGCCTGATGAGCCAGGCGCTGCGCAAGCTCACCGCCACGATCAAGAAGACCAACTGCATGGTCATCTTCATCAACCAGATCCGCATGAAGATCGGCGTGATGTTCGGCAGCCCCGAGACCACCACCGGCGGTAACGCACTCAAGTTCTACGCCTCCGTGCGCCTGGATATCCGCCGCACGGGCACCATCAAGAAGGGCGATGAAGCCATCGGCAACGAGACCAAGGTCAAGGTGGTCAAGAACAAGGTGTCGCCCCCGTTCAAGACGGCCGAGTTCGACATCCTGTTCGGCGAAGGCATCAGCCGCGAGGGCGAGATCATCGACATGGGCGTGAACGCGAAGGTGGTGGAAAAGGCAGGTGCCTGGTACGCCTACAACGGCGAAAAGATCGGCCAAGGCCGCGACAACGCCCGCGAGTTCCTGCGTGAGAACCCGGACCTCGCCCGCGAGATCGAAAACAAGGTGCGTGAAGGCCTGGGCATTGCGCTGCTGCCCGGCGCACAACCCGCAGCCCCAGCCGCCGGCAAACCAGCCAAGGGCGAGAAGGAAGACAAGTAAGCCGCAGCGCGGCGCCTCGCACGCCGCAGCCTGAAAGAGAATGACAAAAATGGCTTCCAGCGCTTGATACAAAAGCGCTGGAAGCTCTTTTTTTAATAGCAATCACCATGGCTTTTGCCACCCTGTCTCTCAAGGGCCGCGCGCTGCGGCTGCTCTCGCAGCGCGAGCACTCCCGCGCCGAGCTGGCGACCAAGCTGGCGCGCCATGTGCAGGAGGGCGATGACCTGGAGGCGGTGCTGGACGACCTGGAAGCCAAGGATTTCATCAACGCCGAACGCGTGGCCGAGTCGGTGGTGCACCGACGGGCGGGGCGGCTGGGCACCCAACGGCTGGTGCAGGAGTTGCGCAGCAAGGGGCTCAGCGACGACCTCGTGCGCAACACGGCCGAACGGCTGCGCGCCACCGAACTGGAGCGCGCCCAGGCCGTTTGGCAGCAGCGCTTTGGCGGTGCGCCCGCCACCGACCCCAAGGAGCGCGCGCGCCAGATGCGCTTTCTGGCGGCACGGGGTTTTGCGGGTGACGTGGTGCGCCGTGTTTTGCGAGAGGCAGAGCGCAGCGGCGACGCCCACCATGGCTTTGGCGACTAGAAGTTCAAGCCTTGTTGGCCTCTAGCGCTTGTGCAGCAAGCGCTGGCAGCTATCAAAACAGGATTTACTGCAGCACCAGCTCCACACGCCGGTTCTTGGCGCGCGCGGCATCATTGGCGTTGGAGGCCACGGGCGCCAGACTGGCCACGCCGTTGGCAGTGAGCCGCTCGCGCGCGATGCCGTAGTCGCGCGCCAGCGCCCCTGCCACGGCGTCGGCCCGGCGACGGCTCAGGTCCAGATTGGCAGGCAGAGTGCCCACGTTGTCGGTGTGCCCCACCACATGCAGCTTGAGCGATGCCTGCTGCTTGAGCAGCGCGCCGATCTGGTCCAGCGACGCCTTGCTCTCGGGCTTGATGTCGGCCTTGTTGGTGTCAAACAGGATGCCGTAGATGGCCACCTTGCCGTGTGCGTCCAGGCCCTTGCCGATTTCGCTGGCCGACAGGGTTTCCATGCGCTGCTCGCGCTCCTTGGGGTCGACCCGAACCACAGCGACCGTGGTGCGCTTGCGGAACTCAGGCTCATCGCAATAGGCCGACATGTCCTGCGGTGTCCAGGTAAACACGGCCATCGTCGCGCCGGTGGTCTTGTTGTCGAGCAGCGCGTAGCGCAGGTCAGCAAGCGTGCCCGCAGCGCAGGCGGCCGGGGTGTTGTCCCCCGCCTTGCCCGCCCAGCCGCGCGGCAGCAATTGGCCCGGGAGGTTGTAGCGAAAGATGCCGGTGCTGGAGCCGCCGCAGGCGTCGAAGCCCGCGCATTCGTACACCGTCTCGAAGCCTGCCGCCTTGTGCGCCTGTTGATAGCTGCGCAGCACTTCCAGGGGCGACCGTCCGGCCGGTGTCACGTACTGCAGCGCGGTGCGCTGGCCCGCGCGGTCGATGCTGCGCGGTGCCACCAGGCGCTCATCGCTCTGCTCTACCGCTTTGGCGGCAGGAAAACGCACTTCGTCATAGGCGGCGTCGTCGCGGTAGACGAGCACAGCGCCGGTGTAGCGCTGCGTGCCCTGCGGGTCGCTCAGGCCTTTGGCGTCTTGCGACGGCACGCGCGTCTGCGCCATGGCCACGCCCGATATACCCGCCAAGCCCGCCACCCCGTACAGCCCTGCCGCCAGCAGCATGGCTGCGGCCCCCCTCCACGGAAATGCCTTCATGCGAACCCTCCTGACCCAGGCGACAGGCCCGGAATGGCGGATTATCTGCAAACACCCCGCTACCGTGGCGTGCGGAAAGTCACACGCCCAGCATCAATCGCAGGTTCTGCACAGCAGCGCCACTCGCACCTTTGCCGAGATTGTCCAGGCGCGCAATGACCACAGCTTGCCGGTATTGCTCGTTGGCAAACACGCGCAGTTCCAGCTTGTTGGTGTCGGTCAGCGTGTCCGCAGCCAGCTTCAAGTCATCGGTGGGCGGCAGCACGCTGACCCACTGCTCGGGCGTGTTGGTGCGGCTGTAGTGGCTGGCCAAAGTGTCGTGCAGGTCGCTGGCCTTGGGGCTGCTGGGCAGCAGGTCCAGATGCAGAGGCAACTGCACCAGCATGCCCTGGCGGAAGTTGCCCACCGCCGGAATGAACACCGGGCGGCGTGTGAGACCGGAGTAGCGCAGGATCTCAGGGATGTGCTTGTGCGACAGGCCCAGCGCGTACGCCTCGTAGGGCGCTGCAGTGCCAGCCTCGTAGGCTTCGATCATGGTGCGGCCACCGCCGGAGTAGCCCGACACCGAGGGTAGGCTCAAGGGATAGTCGACGGGGATCAGGCCCGCATCGACCAACGGGCGCAGGATGGCAATCGCGCCTGTGGCGTAGCAACCGGGATTGGAGACGCGCGTGGCGTCGCGCACCGCTTGTGTCTGCGCTGGCGCGAGTTCCGGAAACCCGTACACCCACCCATCGGCCGTGCGGTGCGCGGTGCTGGCATCGATCACCTTGATCTTGCGGCCTGTGGTGCGCTCGATCTCGTCCACCATGGCCACCGTGTCGCGCGCGGCATCGTCGTGCAGGCACAGCACCACCAGATCCACGCCCGCGATCAGGTCGCGCTTGGCGGCCGGGTCCTTGCGCAGTTCGGGTGCAATGCTGACCAGCTCGATCTGCGGCATGGCCTGCAGGCGCTCGCGAATCTGCAGGCCCGTGGTGCCAGCTTCGCCATCAATAAACACTTTGGACATGGAGTGACTCCTGCAAAAGTGGCAAACATTGCCAGATAAAAAGGGAAGAGGCAGGCTGCGGCGCCCGCCGGAGTTGTCAGTCACGCACAAGGATGGTGCATTGCAGCATGATACAGTCGCGGGTTGCCATGTCCCAAGCCCGCGGCCAGACAACTGTTCATGGTAAACGGGTAACTACCACCCTTCCCTGAGAGAGACCTCATGAAGATTCACGAATACCAAGGCAAGGAAATCTTGCGCAATTTTGGTGTGCCCGTTCCGCGTGGCATTCCCGCATTCACGGTGCAAGAAGCCGTGGAAGCAGCCCAGAAGCTCGGCGGCCCCGTGTGGGTGGTCAAGGCCCAGATCCACGCCGGTGGCCGTGGCAAGGGCGGCGGTGTGAAGGTTGCC
>JBCNOJ010000383.1:0-4980 GCA_039593925.1 Acidovorax sp. | reverse complement strand
ACCATGCGGTGGGCCAGACCACACATTTCCTGCAGATCTGGATAGAACCCAATGTGCGCGGCATTCCGCCCAGCTATGAGCAAAAGACCTTTGCCGAAGCTGAAAAACGCGGCGCTCTGCGGCTGGTGGCCTCGCCCGACGGCGCTCAGGGCTCGGTCAAGATCCACGCCGATGCTGCCTTGTATGCGGGCCTGCTGAACGGCGCGGAATCTGCCACGCTGGCTCTGAACCCTGCGCGCAAGACCTATGTGCATCTGGTGCGCGGCGCGCTGACGGCCAACGGCCAGGCCCTGTCGGGCGGCGATGCGCTGCTGATGGAAAAGGAAACCACCTTGTCGTTGACCGATGGCCACGACGCCGAGGTGCTGGTGTTTGATCTGGCCGCCTGATTTTTGCTTCGTAACCACTTCACTCAGGAGTTATTCACCATGTTCACATCCCTGCAAAACCCCCTGGCCCTGGCCTCGCGCCTGCTGTTGGCGGCCCTGTTCCTGCCTGCGGGCATCAGCAAGCTCACCGGCTTTGCCGGCACCGTGGGCTACATCACTTCGGTGGGCCTGCCCATGCCCACGGTGGCTGCGGCCATTGCGGCGGCGGTCGAAGTGCTGGGCAGCCTGGCGCTGATCTTTGGCGTGGGCACCCGTTTCGCCGCGCTGGCGCTGGCCTTCTTCACGCTGGTGGCCAGCTTCTTCTTCCATGCCTACTGGAGCCTGCCCGCTGACAAGCAAATGATGCAGCAGCTCATGTTCTTCAAGAACGTGGGCGTGACTGGCGGTCTGCTCGCACTGGCCGCCTTCGGCGCGGGCGCCTGGAGCGTGGATGGCCGCTCGTCCGGTCGCTGAAGCTGTGTGAGCTCGGCACGGCCCGGCCTTGGCCGGGCCTTCATGCGTTTACATTCCCCTTCCCATTTTGAAAGACCGAAGGACTCCCATGGCACACATTGCAGTCGTCTACCACTCTGGCTACGGCCACACGCAGCGCATGGCCCAGGCCGTGGCGCAGGGCGCAGGCGCTGAGCTGATCGCCATCGATGCAGACGGCAACCTGCCCGAGGGCGGCTGGGAAACGCTGGCCGCTGCCAGCGCGATCATCTTCGGATCGCCGACCTACATGGCCGGCCCCAGCTGGCAATTCAAGAAATTCGCGGATGCGTCCTCCAAGCCCTGGTACAGCAAGACCTGGCACGACAAGCTGTTCGCAGGCTTCACCAACAGTGCCAGCACCAATGGCGACAAGCAGGTAACGCTGGACTACCTGTTCCACCTGGCCATGCAGCACGGCGGCCTGTGGGTGGGGCTGGGCATTCATCCCTCCAACGCCAAGGCTGCTACCCGTAACGACGTGAACTGGATCGGAAGCTACAGCGGCGCGATGGCGCAGTCACCTTCTGACGCCTCGGCGGCCGACATGGCGCCGGGCGATCTGGATACCGCGCGGCAACTGGGTGAGCGCGTGGCGAGGATGGCAGCCCGCTTGGGCGGCTGAGGGGCAGGCCGGTATTTGGAGCATTTGCGGCGATCGCGGCGTTCGTGACGGTTGTTGTGTTCACGGAATCTGCGGCGCTTTTAGATGGAAAGGCGGGTTGCCCGCACTGCGCGTTCGACGTGCCTGCGGGAATGCGTTACAACCTGCAGACCATGAACACTGCGGTGCGCACCCCCGAGCGGGCACGCCACCGCTTCTTCCTTTTTCCGTGAATTGCCCATTCAGGAGCAGCCCATGATCCAACCGCGCCGTCGCAAGAGAATGTCCACCTCCATCCTCAGGCAGCACCGCCCATGAGCGCCGCTCTGCTCCTCAAAGGCCAGGCCAAGGATCTGGGCGGCGGCTTCGTTGTGCGGCGCCTGCTGCCCGCCATGCAGCGCCAGGCGGTCGGGCCTTTCCTCTTTTTTGACCACTTTGGCCCCGTCACGGTCATGCCGGATGCGGGGCACGACGTGCGGCCACACCCGCACATTGGCCTGGCGACCGTCACTTATCTGTTCGAAGGCGCCATCCTGCACCGTGACAGCCTGGGCTGCGTGCAGCAGATCGAGCCCGGCGCCATCAACTGGATGACGGCAGGGCGCGGCATCGTGCATTCTGAGCGGCGCCCTGAAAGCCTGGCCCAGCGGCCTTACGTGAACCACGGCATTCAGCTTTGGGCCGCACTGCCGCTGGCGGCGGAAGAAGTTGAGCCCAGCTTCGTGCACACGCCCGCTGCCGCCATACCGCAATTGCGCGTTGGCGACGCCACGGTGCGGGTGCTGGTTGGCGCGGCGTTTGGGCAGACTTCACCGGTGGCCACTTATTCGCGCACCCTGTACCTGGATGTTCAACTGCCTGCAGGCGCCACGCTGGAGATTCCGGCCCTGGTACCCGAAGTAGGGGTGTACGCGGTGGACGCGCCCGTGAAGCTCGATGGCGAGCCGCTGGCGGCGCAAGTGCTGGCTGTACGGCTGGACGGGCAGGCCCTGCGCATCACCGCTGGTGAACAGGCTGCGCGCCTGATGGTGGTGGGCGGCGAGCCGCTGGATGCGCCGCGCTACATCTGGTGGAACTTTGTCTCCAGCCGCAAAGACCGCATTGTGCAAGCCGCCGACGATTGGGAGGCCCAGGCCATGGGCCAAGTGCCTGGCGAGGTGGAGCGCATCCCGTTGCCGGAGCATCGCTTCAAAGCCTGAAGCGCGAGAAAAAATGAGCGAAATTGGGCTCTAGCGCTTGCTGGATCAGCGCTGGCAGCTCACTTATTGATAGTTTCTTTGCTGTTGGCCGATTTCGCTTCGGTAGCAGTGTCGGCGTGTGTATCCGTAGCCAGCCCGGTGTCCAGCACCCGGCGCTCGTCGAACACGAAGCAGCCGCCGTGGTAGTGCGCGCCATCGGTCAGCTCGAAATACTTCAGAATGCCGCCCTCCAACTGGTAGACGTGCGGCAGACCCTCTTCGCGCATCAGGATGGCCGCCTTCTCGCAACGGATGCCGCCGGTGCAAAAGCTCACCACAGTCTTGTCGTGAAGCTCGTTTTTGTGCGCGCGCAGCGCGGGAGGGAACTCGGTGAACTTGTCGATGCGCCAGTCGATGGCGTTGTCGAATGTGCCTTCATCCACTTCGAAGGCATTGCGCGTGTCCAGCGTCACCACCTGGCGGCCTTCGTCGTCGTGCCCCTGGTCCAGCCAGCGGCGCAGCGTGGCGGGGTCCACCGATGGCGCTCGGCCGTCTGCGGGCTTGATGGTGGGGTGGTCCATGCGGATGATTTCGCGTTTCACCTTCACCAGCATCTTGCGAAACGGCACCGTGGCCGACCAGCTCTCTTTGGGCGCCAGGTCTGCAAAGCGGGCGTCGGCCTTGAGCTCGTCCACAAAGCCGCGCACCGCTTGGGCGCTGCCCGCCAGAAAGAAGTTGATGCCTTCTTCCGCCAGCAAAATGGTGCCCTTGAGTTGTGCCGCCACGGCGCGCCCGTGCAGCAGTTCGCGCAGAGCCTCGGCATCGGGCAGCGGCACGAATTTGTAGCAGGAGATATTGAGAACGTCGGCAGTTTGGGTCACGGCAGTCAAAGGGCGAAAAGCAGGCAGGAGAAATAGCGAAAGGGCGGCGCAGTGAAAAGCGAAAAGGCCCTTGGCGGGCCTGCGATGTAGGGTCTGGCTATCCCGGTTCGCCGCCGCTTTTTGTTGTGTTTGTGGCAGCGCCCCAGGGGCCTGAACTCACGCCGCGGGCGTGAGCAGGGTGTTTTCGATCTTGTTGGCCAGTTGGGCCATGGCCAGCGCGGCAGGGCAGCCCGGCGTTTGCAGCAGCAGCAACTGGCGGCGCATCACGGCCTCGCGCACTGAGGGGTCGGCCGGAATGTCGCCCATGTGGATCAGGCGCATGGGGCGCCCGGATTCGGTGGTGACGAAGCGGTCCAGCACCTGCTGCAATTGGCTGGTGATGGCGCGGCCGTCGCCCGGGCGCGCCGCCTGGTTCACCACCATGCGCACATGCTGGCGCTTTTGCTGCGTGGCCATGACTTTGATAGCGGCATACGCGTCGGTCAGCGAGGTGGGTTCGGGCGTTGCGACGATAAGAACCTCCGACGCGAGCGATACCGAGAAGAGCACCACGTCGGAGATACCTGCGCCCGTATCGAGCAGCACCACGTCGTAGCGCGGTGACAGGGTCTGGATGACGTGCAGGAACTCGGTGCGCACCTCTGGCGTGAGCCGCGAATACTCCACCATGCCAGAGCCTGCCAGCACGACGGAAAAGCCGCCGGGCGCCTCGATCACGGCATCTTCGAGGTGGGCTTTGCCCGTGAACACGTCGTGCAGGGTGATCTTGGGATGCAGGTTCAGCACCACGTCCAGATTGGCCAGGCCCAGGTCGGCGTCCAGCACCAGCACGCGGTGGCCCCGGCGCGTCAGCGCGGCAGCGAGGTTGGCGGAAACAAAAGTCTTGCCCACTCCGCCCTTGCCACTGGTGATGGCAATGATGCGGGCGCCGGGCGGCGCGGAGGCAGCGGTCGGCGCGGGCATGCGTGGGCCGGCAGGGGAAGTGGGTTGTGGGGACAGCGCGTCGGTCATCTCTGTGCTTTCAATAGGCGCTGCCTGTGGAGGAGGAATCCAAAGGTGGGGGCAGATCGCCCCAACCCGAGGGAGTGTATAGCGGCCCGAACAGCAGGCTCTTTTCTTCCGCGGTCACTGTGCTGTCTGGCTGGTCTTCGATGCTGACGCGGTTGCGGCCAGCCATCTTGGCCTTGTAGAGCTGGCTGTCGGCGCGCTCCGTCCACAGCAAGGTGGTGCTGCGGATCCACTGCAGCGCGAACGCCCCGCCCACGCTCACCGTCACGTTCAGCTCGACCGAGGGTGAAATGCGGATGGGCGTGGATTCCACCGCCCGGCGAATACGTTCAGCCACCACCCTGCCAAAGCCGGCCTGGCATGCAGGCAGCACCACCGCGAATTCCTCGCCGCCGTAGCGCGAGAGCGTGTCCATGGGCCGCACGCAGGCGTTGAGCGTGCGGGCGACC
>JBCNOJ010000382.1:0-4983 GCA_039593925.1 Acidovorax sp. | reverse complement strand
GGTCGAGCACCTCCACGGGCGTGCGCCCATGGTTGATGGCCGCGCTTTTCACGCGCACCAGCATGTCGGCCTCGTAGAGCGGGCGGGCGCCGAAGGCGGCTTCCACCACCAGCCCGTTGGGCCGCACCATGCCCTCGTAGAGCTTGCCCCAGACGGGCTGATCGGTGTTGAAGCGCTTTTGCACGGCCGGGTTGGTGAGGCCCGCCTTGTAGCCCACGACCTTGCCCAGCCTCTGAGCCAGCAGCTGGTTGAAGCGGGCCCGGGTGCAAGCGCCATCGGACGCCGACGGTGTCGGGAAGTTGGGCGCGGGCGTGCGGTCCATGTAGTGCTGGGCCAGGTCAGCCACCTGGGCGGGGCTCAGGCATTCCGCCCGGGCTGGCGCGATGCCCGCCGCGGCTGTCGCGACGGCGACGGCGGCCCACGCCGTGAGGGTTTGCTTCATGGTCATTGCGCGATCCTGCTTGTAGGGTGGAGGGCCCATCTCATCACAACCCGGGACAGCGCGCACCATGGCTTTCATCAATTACGTCACCCAGATCCAGTTCGAGTTCGGCGCCATCCAGCTGCTGCCGCAGGAATGCCAGCGCGTGGGCATCACCCGTCCGCTGGTGGTGACCGACCCCGGCGTGAAGGCCGCAGGCGTGCTGCAGCAGGCACTGGATGCGCTCGCGGGCATGGACGATGTGGCGGTGTTCGACCAGACGCCTTCGAACCCCACCGAGGCCGCCGTGCGGACAGCGGTGGACATCTACCGCGCCCGGCAATGCGACGGGCTGATCGCCGTGGGTGGCGGCTCGGCGATCGACTGCGCCAAGGGCATCGCCATCGCGGCGACGCATGAAGGGCCGCTCAAGACCTACGCGACCATCGAGGGCGGCTCGCCGAAGATCACCGAGCGCGTGGCGCCGATCATCGCCGTGCCCACCACCAGCGGCACGGGCAGCGAAGTGGCGCGCGGCGCCATCATCATCGTGGACGACCACCGCAAGCTCGGCTTTCACTCGTGGAATCTGGTGCCCAAGACGGCCATCTGCGACCCGGAACTCACGCTGGGCCTGCCCCCCATGCTCACGGCAGCCACCGGCATGGATGCGATTGCGCACTGCATGGAAACCTTCATGTCTGCCGCATTCAACCCGCCCGCCGACGGCATTGCACTGGACGGCCTCACACGTGGCTGGGCGAACATCGAGCAGGCCACCAAAAACGGCAGCGACCGCGATGCACGCCTGCACATGATGAGCGCGAGCATGCAGGGCGCCATGGCCTTCCAGAAGGGCCTGGGCGCCGTGCACTCGCTGAGCCACAGCCTGGGCGGCGTGAACCCGCGCCTGCACCACGGCACGCTCAATGCGATGTTTTTGCCCGCCGTGGTGCGTTTCAACGCGCAGGCCGAATCGGTGCAGAAGGAAAAGCGCCTGGAGCGCATGGCCCACGCCATGGGCCTCCAATCAGCGGGCGACATCCCCGAAGCCATCTGCGACATGAACGCCCGCCTGGGCCTGCCCACGGGCCTGGCTGCCATGGGCGTGACCGAGGCGATGTTCGACGACATCATCAAGGGCGCAATGGCCGATCACTGCCACAAGACCAACCCGCGCATCGCCACCCCCGAGGAATACCGGGACATGCTGGCCCAGTCGCTCTAACTAACGCCCTTCGGGCTGCAACGCAGCCCGGCACAAGGCTTTTCCGCCTGGCGCCATGGGGCGCGTCAGTACATAGCCACACCCTTGATTCGCCCACATCAAGCGGGTGCCAGACGAATGGCGCCTTGGGATTGCGCTACCCCGCGCCGGAAAGACCATCGCCCTACACGCTAGACTCCCACCCAGTCAACAATTAATTAACAATTCACAACCTTCGGGTTGGGACGGGTGAGGGAAGGCTGTCATCGATGGAATCTGGAAAAGTCGGCGCCTGGCTCCTGCGGGGTACCTACCCACGGCTGTATCTGCCGATCGTGCTGATCATCCTGGTTGTCACCTCTGTGCGGTACCACTACCTGCTGGACGCAGAACTGGATGAAGCACGTCGTCATGCAGCCACCGAACTGCAGCGTGCCAGCAACGCCCTGCTGCCGGTGCTGGCCACCCTGCCTTCCCCCATAGATCTTGCCGATGCCAGCAATGTGCTGCGCGCCGGGGGCACTGCGCTCGGCCCCCATGTGCAGGCACTCGCCTGGCAAGTGGCCGATTCGCCGCCCGCTGAGGTCACGTTGTCTCCCCCAGACGCACATGCAGCGCCGCCGGCATGGTTTTCTCGCTGGGTTGCGATGGCGCCACCTGTGCAGCAGTTTGTGCACCTGCCGGTGAACGGGCCCATGGCCCGCCTGACCGTGACCCTGCACCCAGAGCCGTTTGTGCAGGACATCTGGAACACTGTGTCGGTGCAAGCGCGCATCACGGCGCTCAACATCTTCACCATCCTGTTTTTGCTGACCGTGCTGCTCCGTGCCAATGTCCGCATGCTGCAACGCCTGACGCAAGCCACCGACACTTTTCGCCAAGGCCACTTGGGCACACGCATGCAGGAGACCGGCACGCTCGAATCCCGCGCCATGGCCGCGGCGTTCAATGACATGGCGGGCAAAGTGCAATCGCTGGTGCTGTCGCTGCGCGAAACCCAGCAGATGCAAAGCGAGCAACTGCATTTCACGCGGCAGCTGATCGACAGCCTGCCACTGCCCGTTTTTGTGCGCGGTGTGGACGGCACCTGCAGAGACGCGAATCAGGCATGGCGGCAGCTGTTCCAGCGATCTGTCGGCGCACAGACCTACCCTCCTGAACTCTCCCCCGAACGGTGCAGCCAGATCGCGCAGTCGCAGGACAACGAGATTTGCGTGCCACGCGCTGACCTTCCGCCGCTGTTCATGGCGTACTACGAGGCCCCGTTCACCAGCATCGACGGCACGTCCGCCGGAACCATTGGCATACTGGTGGACGTGACCGAGCGCAAACGCGCCCAGGAAGCCCTGCGCACGGAGAAGGAACGGGCCGAGGTCACCCTGGCGAGCATCGGCGACGGCGTCATTACCACCAATCTGGGTGGCCACATCGAGAGCATCAACGAGGCCGCGCAGCTGATGACAGGCTTCACCGCACAACAGGCCATTGGCCGCCCGCTGGGAGCGGTGTTCCGGCTGTATGAGGAGTCTGCCGCTGCCCCCGCCCCGCCCGCCGATGACGACCCACCCGGCCTGCTGCAACAAGCCACCTACGAAGTGCTCATCCACCGCTCCGGCGAACACTACGCCATCGAGTACACAGCGTCCGCCATCCGCAAGGGGGACGGCACGACCGTGGGATGCGTGCTGGTGTTCCGCGACGTGACCGAAACCCGCAACCTTCGGCACCAGATCTCCTGGCACGCGCGACACGACCCGCTCACCGGGCTTTACAACCGCTCGGCCCTTGCCGAGCGCCTGACCCACGCCATCTTCGTCGCCCGCGACAAGGGCCTGTTGCTGGCCGTCTGCATGCTGGACCTGGACCACTTCCAGACCGTGAACGACACCTACGGCAACCGCGTCGGTGATCGCCTGCTCAAGGAGACGGCGCGGCGGCTGGGCGCATTTGCCAGCGCACAAGATGCCGTTGCGCGCATGGGTGGCGACGAATTCGTGCTGCTGCTTGGTGAGCAGCCCGACGTGGCGTCCATCAAGGCACGGGTGGAGGTGCTCATGCAGCAGCTGGCAGCCCCCTATGCCATTGACGACCGCGTGCTGCACACCACGGTGAGCATCGGCATCGCCGTGTTTCCGCAGGACGACGCCAACCCAGACACCTTGCTGCGCCACGCCGACCAGGCCATGTGCCAAGCCAAAAGCTTTGGCCGCAACCAAATGCACGTGTTCGACGTGCAGCAGGACCACGCCGTGCAGACCCAGCATTCGCGCCAAACCCGCATTGGCCAAGCCCTGCGCCAGGGGGAACTGGTGCTGCACTACCAGCCCAAGGTCAATCTGCGCACCGGCGAAATTCTGGGCATGGAAGCCCTGTTGCGCTGGCAACACCCCGAGGACGGACTGCTCGGCCCGCAACACATCCTGCCCCTCATCGAAGACATCGACCTGCAGGTGGAACTGGGTGAATGGGTGATGTACCAGGCGCTGGAGCAACTGGGCCAGTGGACACGCGCCGGCATGTCGTGGCAGGTCAGCGTCAATATCGCCGCGCCGCACTTTCACCGCCCCAACTTTGTCAAACGCCTCGAAGACATCCTGCAGACCCGCCCCGAGGTGGCGCCCGAACGGCTGGAATTGGAGATTCTGGAATCCGCAGCGCTCGAAGACATGCAGTACATGCGCCGCATGATGCAAAGCTGCCAAGCCTTGGGCGTGCGGTTTGCGCTGGATGATTTTGGCACCGGCTATTCCTCGCTGTCTTACCTCAAACGGCTGCCTGCAGAGACCATCAAGATCGACCAGTCCTTCGTGCGCGGCATCTTGGACGACGAAGACGACCTCACCTTGGTGAGCGCCATCGTGGCCTTGGCGAGCGCGTTCCAACGCCACGTAGTGGCAGAGGGGGTTGAAACCGCAGAGCAATGTGCCAAGTTGCTGGCGCTGGGCTGCGAGCGTGCCCAGGGATTTGGCATTGCGCGGCCGATGCCAGCCGATGCCGTGCTGGCATGGGCCGAGGGCTATGCAGCCCGATTCCGCGCGGGCGCCCAGGCACCCGGCGCTGCAGAACCGGCGACTGGCGCGCCATCCACTGCAGGCTGAGCATCCCAGGCTACGGCGCACCCGCCACGCCCCGCAAAGCGATTCGCTACAACCCCTCCACCCGCGAGAGATCCGGCCGCGCCAGCCACTCCTGCCATTCGTCCACCAGCTGCTGACTGGCGTGTGTGGCCGCCAGCCAAGCCTTGGCGCGGCCCCGGCTGTCAGTGCCGTAATGGGTGAAGGCGTAGCGGTCCGGCAACTTGCCGATGGGCAAGGTGCGCACGCAGTCGGGGGCGGGCGAAAGCACGACCATGGTG
>JBCNOJ010000381.1:0-4984 GCA_039593925.1 Acidovorax sp. | reverse complement strand
TGGGGGTATAGCTCAGCTGGGAGAGCGCTTGCATGGCATGCAAGAGGTCATCGGTTCGATCCCGTTTACCTCCACCAAATTTGATAACGGTTAGTTCTAAGGTTTTGACCCTATCGTCTAGAGGCCTAGGACATCACCCTTTCACGGTGAGTACCGGGGTTCGAATCCCCGTAGGGTCGCCAAGTTTGTAGCACTTGGCTTGTGTTGATAAATGCAAGCGAAAGCTGCCTGCCAGGAGTGGTAGTTCAGTTGGTTAGAATACCGGCCTGTCACGCCGGGGGTCGCGGGTTCGAGTCCCGTCCACTCCGCCAGATCCAAACCGCTGCAGTCGCAAGGCTGCAGCGGTTTTTTCTTTTCGGCGCATGCAAAAATAGCTACCAGCACTTGATGGTCAAGCGCTGGCAGCTATGGATTTTGAAGTATTTGTGAGGCGTGGTGTTTCAGCGAGGCGCGAGGCGGATGGCGCCATCCAGGCGAATCACCTCACCGTTGAGCATGTCGTTCTCAAAGATGTGCTGCACGAGCTTGGCGTAGTCCTGCGGGGTCCCCAGACGGCTGGGGAAGGGAACGCCAGCGGCCAGGGCGTCTTGCACTTCCTGGGGCATGCCAAACAGCATGGGGGTGCCGAAAATGCCGGGCGCAATCGTCATGTTGCGGATGCCATTGCGTGCAAGGTCTCGGGCAATCGGCAGGGTCATGCCCACCACACCGCCCTTGGAGGCCGCGTAGGCCGCTTGGCCGATCTGGCCGTCGTAGGCCGCTACGCTGGCGGTGGAAATCAGTGCGCCGCGCTCACCGGTGGATTCGGGTTCGTTCTTGCTCATGGCCTCGGCGGCCAGGCGGATCATGTTGAAGCTGCCGATCAGGTTGACCGTGACGGTCTTGCTGAACAGTGCCAGGGCATGGGCGCCATTTTTGCCGACGGTTTTTTCGGCCGGAGCGATGCCAGCGCAGTTGACCAGGCCCATTAACTTGCCCAGCGACACGGCCTTGGCCACCACGGCCTGGCCGTCGGCTTCGTTGCTCACGTCGCATTTCACAAAGGCACCACCAATGTCTTTGGCCACGGCTTCGCCTTTTTCGGCTTGCATGTCGGCAATGACAACCTTGCCACCCTGAGCGGCCAGCATGCGGGCGGTGCCTTCTCCCAGGCCGGAAGCCCCGCCGGTCACGATGAATACCTTGCCTCTGATGTCCATGTCTTTGTCTCCAGTGAGTGACGTTAACGTAAACGTCAATTATGGCGCATCTCCGTCAGGCGCTGGGGGCCAAAAAAAAGCCCGGCGAGGCCGGGCTTATCGGGTGGAAGGAACGGGAGGTTATTGGAAGCCGACTCGGTCCAGCATCTGCTGCACCTTGGTGGTGTTGGCACCCACGGCGCTGATCGGAATGGTTTCGCTCTTGAAGGGCTGGCCACCGGTCATTGCCTTGAGGGCAGGGTTGTCGAGCGTCACGCCCTTGGCGGCGGGCCATTCGTTGTTGCCGTTGGCAAAGTAGTTCTGCGCTTCTGGGCTGGCCAGATACTCCAGGAACTTGATGGCATTAGCCTGGTTCTTGGAATGCTTGGCCACAGCGCCACCCGCGATGTTCAGGTGTGTGCCCCACGAATCCTGGTTCGGGAACACCACGCCGACCTTGTTCACCACGGCCACGTCTTCGGGCTTGTTGGAGCGCATCATGCGCGCCAGGTAATAGCTGTTGGTCACGGCGATGTCGCACTCGCCTGCGGCGACGGCCTTGATCTGGTCGGTATCGCCACCTTTGGGTGGGCGCGCCAGGTTGCTTGCCACGCCCTTGAGCCAGGCCTCGGCCTTCTGTTCGCCCATGTGCTCCGTGACGGCGCCAAACAGGCTCAGGTTGTAGGGGTGCGAACCAGAGCGGATGCAGATCTTGCCCTTGTTCTTGGGGTCGCCCAGCGATTCGTAGGTGGCGACGTCCGACTTTTGCATCTTCACCTTGTTGTAAACGATCACCCGTGCGCGGGTGGACAGGCCGTACCACGCGATACCGCCGTCAGCCGCTGGGGCGCCGCGCAGGTTGGAAGGAATGGCATCGTTGAGCACCTGCGACTTGACCGGCTGGAACAGCCCGTCCACTTCGCCCTTGTAAAGGCGTGCGGCGTCCACCAGCAGGATCACGTCAGCGGGCGATGCAGAGCCTTCCGCCTTGAGGCGGGCAAGGATGCCTGCGTCATCGGCATCCACGCGGTTGATCTTGATGCCGGTGGCCTTGGTGAAACCGGAGTACAGCGCCTCGTCTGTGGAGTAGTGACGGGCGGAGTACAGGTTGACCACTTGGTCCTGGGCGTTGACGGCGCCAGCGGTGGCGGCCAGCACACAGGCGCTGAGCAAGGCTTTCACGGTTTTCGACATGAGGTGCGTCTTTCAGGATTGAACTGGGGCAATGATAAAGCAAACGCGAATTATTCTTAATAAAGTCGGGTTTGGTAAACGGGTTTGCCATGCGCCTGACCTGCAGCAAAGAATGGGTAAAAAAAAGCCCGGTTGAAAAACCGGGCTTTAAAAGGATCCTTGAAACGGGGGTTTCGAGAGGATCCAAGGAGACAACTGGGGCGCTGCAGTCAGTGCCTGCAGCGCATGGGTGGATTATCAGGGTATTCCCTGCACGCGCGCTAGAGTGGGGACTCCAGAACGCGGTGGTATTGCTTAGCGCTTGCGGGGCGCTGCGGTCTTGGCAGCGTTGGCGGCGGTGCTGGCCACGGCGTTGAAATTGGCTTCTGCCACGTCCGAAGCTTGCTTCACGGCCTTTTGCACCGACTCGAAAGCATTGTTGGCGGCCGACACGGCGCTCTTCATGACGGCCACAGCGGTTTCAGAACCAGCGGGGGCGTTCTTGGCGGCGCTGTCCACGAGGTTGGTGAACGCCTTCTGGGCATCAGCAGCCTGGCCTTCAAAAGCCTTGCCGAACTCGGCACCGGTACCGGAAGCGATGTCATACAGGTGGCGGCTGTAGGCGGCAGTCTTTTCAGCCAAAGGCTGGAACAGGCCAGCTTGCAGAGCCATCAGCTCTTGTGCGTCCTTCACACCCAGCACAGCTTGCGAGTGGTTGGCGGCCTCGGCCAGCGCGGCGCGCGAAGCGGTCACATTCAGTTCCACCAGCTTTTCAACGCCTTCGAAAGCCTTGGTTGTCAGGCCAAACAGGGTTTCGAGGTTGGCTTTGTGGGATGCCAGGATTTGTTCTGCGGTCAGCGACATGTCATATCTCCTAAAAATGGTGCCCACAGGGGCGGGGTGGCTTACAGACATCTGCGCTGACCTTGACTGCGTGAGTCATGTTGCAGTGCAGCATGGATCGAATTTTAGGGGCTTGGCCGGGTATTGCAAGCGATTTTTGCTGCAATGCAGCAAATTAGGGTGCGGCACCAAGATTTCGATGGCTGGCCACAATGGCGACATGCATGCCTACTACGCAGACCAGTTCGTCTTGCCCCTGCCTGAGGGGCACCGGTTTCCAATGGCCAAGTACCGTATGCTGAGGGACCGGATTGCGCAGCACTTGCCGGGTGTGGTCATGCAAGTGGCGCCACCTGCGCCGGACGAAGACCTGGTGCTGGCACACGCTCCCGAGTACATCCAGGCGGTGGCCAGCGGCACCTTGGCCCCTGCCGCCCAGCGCGAGATCGGCTTTCCGTGGAGCGAGGCAATGGCAGAGCGGGCCCGGCGTTCCGTTGGAGCCACGGTGGCCGCCAGCCGCAGCGCCTTACAGCAGGGCGTGGCAGGCAATCTGGCGGGCGGCACCCACCACGCGTATGCGGACAAAGGCAGCGGGTTTTGCGTGTTCAACGATGTGGCGGTGGCTGCCCGGCGCATGCAGGCCGAGTGGTGTGCGCAGCAACACGGCGGGTCGGCATCGCTGCAGGTGGCGGTGATCGACCTGGATGTGCACCAGGGCAACGGCACGGCGCACATCTTTCAGGGGGACGACAGCGTGTTCACCCTCTCATTGCACGGTGCGCGCAACTTTCCTTTTCGCAAGGAGGCGAGTGACCTGGATGTCGATCTGCCCGATGGCTGCGCCGATGGAGACTACCTGCAGGCACTGGACCAAGCCCTGGAGGTACTGGGCGCGCGGTGCAAGCCCCAATTGGTGTTCTATCTGGCGGGGGCTGACCCGCATGTGGGCGACCGCCTGGGGCGCCTGGCGCTGAGCCATGCCGGCCTCGAAGCCCGCGACACGCGGGTGTTTGAGTGGGCGTGGCAGCGTCGCATCCCGCTGGTGTTTGCCATGGCGGGTGGCTACGGCAACGACCTGGAAGACACGCTCACCGCGCAACTGGCAACCTGGCGGGTGGCCTGGCACTACCACCAGCGCTGGCAGAATGTGCCGCCATGAACTCCGCCGCCAGCCCTTCGCCCGTCTCACCCGCTTCCTCTGCGCCTTCGGTTGCGGCACGTCCAGCACCCCAACCGCGCGAGGCTTACCCCGTCTTCAGGCCCATCACCACCCGCTGGGCCGACAACGATGTCTATGGCCACGTCAACAACGTCGTGTATTACAGCTGGTTCGACACCGCTGTGAACGCCCACCTGATCGACCAGGGCGTGCTGGACATCCATGCGGGGCAGACCATTGGCCTGGTGATTGAAACCCAGTGCAACTACTTTGCTCCACTGGCTTTCCCCCAGACCGTGGAGGCCGGCGTGCGTGTGGCGCGCCTGGGCAGCTCCAGCGTCCGCTACGAGGTGGGCCTGTTTGCCCAGGGCGAGCCCTTGACCGCAGCTGCCGGCCACTTTGTGCATGTGTATGTGGACCGGGAAACGCGCCGCCCCGTGCCGGTGCCAGACGCATTGCGCAAGGTGCTGCAAGCGCTTTTGGTGGGATAAATTCAGCGATCAAAATGATAGCTGGCTGCGCTTGATGGGTAAGCGCTAGAGGTTGTTTTGGCTTGAATTTTGAGGGCGTTGCCCTGCTCAGGGGTTTCATTCCGTCGCCAATGGCTGACATCTTTTGTGCGTTGGATGGC